>JAISZQ010000012.1 GCA_031269165.1 Spirochaetaceae bacterium | reverse complement strand
CGTTACGGGGGTGGTAAACCCCCGTAGAGGGGGTAGCGTAAGACGCAAAGCGGCTGGAGCGAGGGGGAGACGCGGCAACCTGTTGCCGTCCCCCTTTAGCTGGGTTTTGGAACAGCCTCAATTGACTGTGCGCGAGGGAGGATTCCCCCTTACTACGAGAATGGGTGTGCCATGTGTATTTTAGATGCTCGAAACATAACGAAAGAATTTTTTGGCGTGCGCGCGCTGGACTCGGTGAGCTTGCGTATTGAAGCCGGCAGGATACACTGCATTATCGGCGAAAACGGCGCGGGGAAAAGTACGCTTATCAAGATACTGAAGGGGATATACCTGCCGGACAGCGGGTCTATCAGCATTAACGGACAGGATGTTTATCGGGACGGCAATAAAAAATTGCATGATTGTATCGCGTATGTGCCGCAGGAGCTGAATCTTTTCAGGGAGATGACGGTTGCGGAGAATCTTTTTATTCCGTTTGACAAGACCGGTATCCAGAGGCGTCTGGTCAACAAACAATATATTCAGCAGATGGCTGCTCCGTGGCTTGAACGTTTTCAGATAAGTGCCGACGCGGGGACGCCGGTAAAGAACATTTCGGTGTCTGAACAGCAGTTGTTGCAGATCGCCCGCGCGATGGTTGACGAAACGGCACAGGCGTTAATACTCGACGAACCGACAACCAGTCTGACAAACACGGAGGTCGAACGGCTTTTCGACGTGATACGGCAGCTTAAAGAGGCGGGGAAAGCGGTCGTTTTTATCTCGCATAAACTTGAAGAAATTTTTTCGATTGGTGATGAAATAACCATACTGCGTAACGGCGTAAAGGTCGCGCATGCGCCTGTCGGCGATGTTGATATTCCGTGGGTTATTTCCGAGATGGTCGGGCGGGAAATCAATCAGTCCGAAAATTACCGTTCCGAAAAGGTGAGCGAGGAAGTGCTGCTTGAGGTAAAGGGGCTTTCAGGCGAGCGTTTCAGCAATATTGATTTTACGCTTCACAAGGGCGAGATTCTGGGGTTTTCGGGCTTGATAGGAAGCGGGCGTACCGAGATTATGCAGGCGCTGTTCGGATATATCCCCGTGTGGAGCGGGACGGCGGCACTGGAAGGCAACCCGCTGAAATTCGGCAGTACGGTTGTTTCGGCGCGAAATGGTTTTATCTATCTGCCGGAAGAGCGAAAGCAACAGGGGATTCTTCCGTTACTTGGGACGATGAGTAATATATCTATGCCTCTCCTGCGGCAGTTTTCGCCGGGGGGCGTGGTTCAGGGAAGAAAGGAGCAGCATTTGGCGCGAGAGGTGATAAAGACCTATAACATCAAGGTTTCGTCGCTTTCTCAGCCTGTTCAGTATTTAAGCGGCGGGAATCAGCAAAAAGTTATTATCGGTCGTTCGATGTCCGCCCAGCCAAAAATTTTGGTTTTTGACGAGCCGACGAAAGGCATCGACATTGGTTCCAAGGTGGAGATTTACCGCCTTATGAAAAAGTTTGCCGAGGAGAATCAGATGGGCATCATTCTTATTTCGTCTGAAATGAACGAGGTGTTGAAGTGCGCGAATAAGGTGATCGCGGTCTATTTCGGTAAAAAATCGGGGGAATTTTCCGCGCCGGTTGACAAGACAAAACTTTTGAATGCCGTCATGGGCATACAAAAGGCAGCGTAAAAAGGAGCGGTATCATGGGGCGGTTTAACGTTCAAGCGGGATTAAAAAAATTGACTCAAGCGGGAAAGAAAAGCAAGCTGTTGAATATTGCTATCGTACTGGCGGGGATGATCGTTATTGCTATGGCGGCGTCGCCGAATTTTCTGACGAAATTTAACTTGCAGTCTGTTGTCAGAGATTTGGCGTTCGTGTCGATTATCGCCACCGGGCAATCGTGTCTTTTGCTCTTGGGCGAGCTGGATCTGTCTGTAGGAAAGATGGCCTCGCTCAGCGGCGTTTTGGCGGGCATCATGATGGTACAATTGGGCTTTCACCCGGCCCCGGTACTCGTCGTCTGCCTGCTTTTGGGCGGTATATTCGGGCTTTTGAACGGCACGATTATTACCCGGCTTCGCTTAAACGCCATGGTTGTTACGATCGGTATGCAGGGGTTGTACGGGGGCATCAACCTGGTGCTTACGAAAGGGAAGGCCATCATAAACATTCCGCAAAGCATTCAGTTTCTTGGCAAAGGCGATTTGCTGGGCATACCGATGCCTTTTGTGTTTACCGTTATTATCCTGCTTCTGGTCTTGTTTATCACACAAAAAACGGTGTTTGGCCGTTATATTTACGCGATCGGCAACAGCCGTGACGCGGCGGAAATTTTAGGCATCAACGTAACTTTTGTACGAACCTTAACGTATGGGCTTGTCGGCGTTTTATCGGCGTTTGCCGGTATTTTAATGGTTGCGCGGCTGGGCGCGTCCCAACCCAGTATTGGGGATGCGTGGCCGATGAACTCCATCGCGGCCTCGGTCATCGGCGGTGTCGCGCTTACCGGCGGCATCGGCAACCCGGCCGGGGCGCTTTTGGGCGCGTGTATCATCAGTATTATTCAAAATATGATCGTGCTTCTGGGTGTGAACGTGTATTGGCAAACTGCCGTGAGCGGCGTGGTTGTCGTGCTTGCCATTTCTTTTGACTCTATCGGTATCATAATTCAGAACAGGGCCGCGCGGCGCAGAGCGTTGGCGGCGAACAAGGAGCGGATATGAAACTTGGATTGAATCTTTCTTTCGCGGTGAAGCGGTGGATGCGTCCCGAAGTTATCGCAAAAATGTGCCGGGATGATTTTAACGTAAAGCATGTGCAATTTACGTGGGATTTGATTGATCCCTGGTGGCCGGAAGAGGAGCGGAACGCGCTTGCAAAAACGTACCGCGCGGCGTTTGAAAAGGAAGGGGTTGAGATAAAGGCGACATTTGGCGGCCTTGCCGCATACACCTATCCGCAATTGCTTGCCCCCTATCCCGAAATGCGGCATATCTCCGAAGTGTTTTTTAAGCGGGCGATCGATATGACTGCTACGATGGGCGTTCCGGTACTGGGGACGCCGCTTGGCGGCATGGATTACGCCGACAGCCGTAACGACAAGACGCGGCGCGAGCGTTATGACGCGATGCTTGAATCGGTGAAACGACTTGCCGCGTACGGAAAAAAGAAAGGGTTGCAACATATCGAAATAGAGGCGACACCGCTTATTACCGAGTTTCCCCATAGCCCCGACGTATCCGTCTCGTTGATGGAAGACCTGAAAAACACCGATATTCCGGTACTGCTTTTGATTGACTGGGGGCACGCGCTCTTCAAGCCGCTGTTGCAGGACGAAGCGGACATTGCGCTGTGGTTCAGAAAATGCGGGAAGTATATCGGTTCGACGCATCTTCAGCAAACCGACGGCTTGTGGGACCGGCATTGGGATTTTACGAATCCCCTCGGCGTACTCACCCCGGAACTGATCGCGCAAAAGACCAAAGAAGCGGGACTTGATGATCTTGTTCACTATCTTGAAGTGGTCCCCGCCTTCGAGGCCGATGACGATCACGTGTTTGAAGGAATACAAAAATCGGTGCGGCTTTTGCAGCACGCTTTTATATAGAGTTTGTCCATAATGTAGACACATTATGGACTCGGACCATAGGTCCGCAACTTCCTTAAAAAACGCATTTGCGAATGCAAATGCAATGTCTGGCCACAAAGTAACCGACTTTGTGGCCAGACACTATATAGGAGATCATACTATGGATTATGCGGGACTTTCAAAAAAGATCGTTGCCGAACTTGCGGCGGTTTTTGAAAAACTGGACAAGGGAAGTATCGAGCCGATTATTGATGAAATCATCACGGCAAAGCGTATCATCACGATCGGCGTAGGCAGGGAGGGACTTTCCACACGGGCGTTTACCATGCGCCTCATGCATCTCGGCTTCGACGTGCACTGGGTGTGGGACGATACGACGCCTTCGCTGGGCAAGGGCGATTTGCTGATTGCCACGTCAGGCTGCGGCGAAATCGGGCACATTCACTATGTTGTCGAACGGGCGAAGTCGCACGGCGCGCGTGTCGTGCTGGTAACCGGCGACCCGTATAAGAAAACCGCGCCGCTTGCGGACCGTATCCTGTTTGTTCCCGCGTCGGTCTATCTGGGAACGGCGGACGTTGTTCCTTCCTGCCAGCCGATGGGCAATCTGTTTGAACAGAGTCTGCTCATCACCTTTGATATGCTGATCATGGACCTGACCGAAAGAACAAAGATGACCAAAGAAAAAATGGAAGGCAACCACCGCAATCTTGAATAAAACGGCGGAGAATGTTCGGATATTCGGATAAAGGAGGGGGAAGCGCCTTCTGGATGGGCTTAAGCCGTGTCTGTGGTTTTTGCGGTTAAGCCGAGGGGTGCGGGACCCCCTGTCAACAACTTAAGAATTTTGTCCGCAGATTGACGCAGATTTTCACGGATTTAATCCGCCCGTCATTGCGAGCAGAGCGAAGCAATCCAGTGTGGATGCCCTCCCCGGCTGGATTGCTTCGCCGCTTTGCGGCTCGCAATGACACCCTCACCTCTTATCCCTTAAATCCGCGCAATCTGGACCGCCATATATGGCGCAATCCGCGGACCTTTCTTTTCTTTTTGCTTAAGTTGTTGACAGTGGTACGGGACCGGACAGACTTTTCCCGCGACCGTTTCCAGCCCGGACACGTGAGGCGCCTACAACTCCTTTTTACCGTGAACCGGGGCGGTTGGCCGGGCGGAAACACGGAGAAAAACGTGAAATTGGGCGAAAAAGGTGTTTCCATGCTCCATTTTCACCAGAGGGGGGCTGTCTCGCCCCCTTCGGGGCATTGAAAATAGGAAATGGAGCACGGAAAATGATAGGTGCCCTCCTGTTAGAGACAGGGTTGTTCCAAAACCGTGCGCAGAAAGCGCACGGTCGATTCGTTTTGGAACAGGCTCAACTGTTTTCGTCCGCTTGACATTTTCATGCCATCGACTATAATGGCCTCGCCATTAACGAAAATGAAGAAAAACGTGTATGTTATCCTGATTCTTCCCTGTGTTCTCTTGCTGTTGGGGGTGCTCTACTATCCGTTGACGACGGTGCTGGCGCCGACTTTTTCGGGGGAGGGGTTTTTCCTAAGCCGGTATATTCCGTTTTTTGCCGATCCGTATTACCGGGTGATTCTGGTGCGGACGCTGAAAATCGCGTGTCTTGCGACGTTGATTTGTACCGTGCTGGGAGTGCCGACGGCTTACTTTATTTCACGCCGCTCTCCGGGGCTGAAATCCTTCCTCATGGTGCTGTCCATTTTTCCTTTGCTGATCAATCCGGTGATTCGCAGTTTCGCGTGGATCAATATTCTGGGAAAAAACGGGGTGGTCAACGCGCTGTTGCTCAAAGCGGGGATTTTGACGGAACCGTTGACGTTGCTGTATACGGAATTTTCCATTCTGATGGGGACGATCTATCTTTTTCTGCCGTTGATGCTCATCACGCTGGTGGGGAGCATGGACAATATCGAAGACGACATTTCCGAGGCGGCGTTGAGTCTGGGAGCAAGCCGTGTTGCGGCTTTCTTTAAGGTGGTGCTGCCGTTGAGTCTGCCGGGGATTCTGGTGGGGGCGGTGCTGGTGTTTACCGGTTCTATCACGGCGTATACGACCCCGAATCTCTTGGGAGGGAACAAGAATATGCTTTTGGCGACCTTCATCTACCAGCGGGCGATGAGCCTTTCGGACTGGACCGGCGCGGGGGTTATCGCGCTAATCATGATTCTCCTTACCTTTATCGCCGTCAATATTATGCAGACGCTTGCCCGGCGGCTGGACCGGAGGCTGGCGTGAACAAGCAATACGGGCTGGCGGCTTTTTCGATGCTGGTGTTTCTGTTTTTGATTATCCCGCTGGTGATCATCGTGGTTACGGCCTTTGGGGAAGAGCGCACGATCCGGTTTCCCATCGACGGGTTTACGCTGAAATGGTTTGCGGCCGTGTTCAAGTCCCGCTCTTTTATGAGTTCTCTGCGCCTGAGTTTTCGTTTGGCGCTCTATGCCACGCTCCTGTCGCTGGCAACGGGGATTCCTGCCGCCTATGCCCTCGGTCGGACCGCGTTCAAGACGAACGGCTTTTTGCGCGGATTTTTCCTTTCGCCAACGTTCATTCCCGGCATCGTGGTGGGGTACGCCCTGTTTCAACTTATTGTCGTGCGCCTGAATATGTCGATATTCTCAGGCCTCGTGCTGGGGCATTTTCTGGTAACGCTTCCCTATGTTGTCAGGGTGGTAGGGGCCAGCCTTGAACAGTTTGATTATTCCATCGAGGAGGCGGCCTGTAGTCTGGGTTGTCACCGGGTCGGGGCCTTTTGGCGGGTCGTGCTTCCCAACATCACGTCCGGCATCGCCGCCGCTTTCATGCTGGCGTTCATCAATTCTTTCAACAACGTGCCGGTATCTATGTTTTTAACCGGTCCCGGCGTGTCCACCCTGCCGACCACCTTGATGAGTTATATCGAATACAGCTACGATCCTTCGGTTTCGGCCATATCGGTCTTGCTCATGGGAATCACCATGATACTGATGTTTTTTGTGGAAAAAACCCTGGGTATCGGCAGTCTGGCGAAGTGAGGTTATGCCATGTCCTATGCGAAACTTGAAAACATTCGGGTAAGTTATGACGGAAAGACCAATATTCTCACCGGTCTTGACTTGTCCATCGAAAAAGGCGAGCTGGTCTCCCTTCTGGGTTCCAGCGGTTGCGGGAAGACCACAACCCTGCGGGTGATCGCGGGCTTCATCGAGCCCCGTGAAGGGCGGTTCTTGCTGGACGGGAAGGATTTAACCAGAGTGCCGGTTCACAAGCGGAATTTCGGGCTGGTATTCCAGTCTTACGCCCTTTTTCCCCATCTCACGGTGTTTGAGAACGTGAGTTTCGGGCTGAAACTCCGCAAGATCGCTTCCGGGGAAATCAAACGCCGGGTCGAAAAGATGCTGGAAATCACCGACCTTACCGCTTTGGCCAAACGCTATCCCAAGCAGATGTCCGGCGGGCAACGTCAGCGGGCGGCTTTGGCGCGGGCACTGGTCATAGAGCCGGAACTGTTGCTTCTGGACGAGCCGCTCAGCAATCTGGACGCGAAACTCAGGCTCGGTATGCGGGTGGAAATAAAGGCCCTCCAAAAGAAACTGGGAATCACGACGCTCTTTGTTACCCACGATCAAGAGGAATGTTTTTCGATTTCCGACCGGGTAGCCATCATGAACAAGGGCGTCATCGAACAGTTTGACACACCGGAAATGATTTATTCCCGCCCCGCCAACGAGTTTGTCGCCCGTTTTGTGGGCTTTACCAATTTTTTCAATCTGGTGGAAAAATCAGGCAACGGACGTTACCGAACGGCAGACGGCGTTACGATCACGGTTGATGAAGGTGGAGGCGGGAACGAAGTTTCCGGCAAGACAATAGCCGCTATCCGTCCCGACGACATTGTGCTTTCCTCGAAACAGCCCACAGCGGGAAATTGCGTTCCCGGCACGGTGGATGTCCGCACCTTTTTGGGCAAAAGTTACCAGTACAAGCTGACCATTCCCGGCGGGGAACTGGTAGTCAACGCGCCGCGAGACACGGTTTTTCAAACGGGCGATCCTGTTTTTGCGGTTTTCCATTCTTCGAAAATCGTGCTCTGTTAACGCGAACATTCCACAAATCGCGTGAAAGGGCGCGATTATTTTCGGCGTGTTTTATTGCGCCCATTCAAATCTGAAGTGCGAATAAATGCTCCGAAAAGACCTCGTTTGGGGTACAGTATTCTAAGAGCCTGTTCAAAATCTCGGCAAAAGGGGGAAGTCTCCCCCTTCGCTCCGGTCTTCGCCCTCCGCTATCCCCCTCTACGGGGACAAAACCATGCGGTGCATGGTGACCCACGCAAGCGTGGGTTTGGTGGGCGTACCTTAAGCAAACCGCAGGGTTTGCTCAGCGTCCATGGATGGACGCAAGACTGAGTACGCCCCGGCCCGGAAGTCCGAAGCAGGACGCGAAGGACTGTAGGGAGGCCCCCGAAGGCATCCTAACGGATGCCCCGCCCCCGAATCCCGACTTTCAGTCATGGAGTTTTGGAACAAGCGGGGCAAAGCCCGCGACCGGATCACAGCGGAGGCTTGCGTCTCGTGGGGTTTTTGAACAGGCTCTAAGCAAAAAGAAATAAAAACGGAAACCAAAGAAACCGCAGATTGCGCCGTAAACGGCGGCCGATTTTTATCGATAACGCGGGTTTTGACGCAAAAATCTGCGCTCATCCGGGTGAAATCCGCATTGCCCTATAGGGCGCAATCTGCGGACAAAATCCTGGGGAAATCGTCATTGCGAGGGCGGAGCCCGAAGCAATCCAGAC
>JAISZQ010000396.1 GCA_031269165.1 Spirochaetaceae bacterium | reverse complement strand
CTGCCCGCCCCCGGTCAAGAGCCGCTCCCGCCCGAGTCGGGAAAAAAGGCCAAACGCGAGAAGAAGGATAAGAAAAATTATGAACAGATTAAACTTTTGAAGCGCGCCTCCAAATGCTTCCCCCAGCGGAAAAGATGCCAAGCTGACTCAAGTCCGCCACGGGCAACAGTGAGTTCCTTGCATAAAACAATCTCCACGGCGGTAATAAACGGGTGCGCGCGCGAGGTTTCGTGCTGATTTCGCGGTTGAGGTTTCAGTTCTCGCGTTGACTCACGCGCTTTTTTCTGCCAAAAACGCGCCCGTTATGAAACAAACAAGCATTACTACCACAGCCTTTTTTGCCTTTGCACTGCTGGTTGCCGGCTCTTTCTCGCCCTCGAACGCCGGAGCCGACACAGATACGCCGTTCGGGAAAAGGAGCGACGGGGGCAGCAGCGAAGGGGGAAGTCGGCACCGACCGCGTCGGCAGCCTGCCGCGCAGCCTGAGGAGGCTTCAAAGGGGTCTGCTGAGGAGGTTAGTCCGCTGCTGAGAGAGCTTGCCGCGTTGAACGCCAGAAGAGCTTCTGCCATCGCCGCGGGCATGTCCGACCGCAACCGGCGGGATATTTCCGCCCTTTCCTTCCTGAAAAAACGCGCCCAATCCAGCGCGAACATTGACGCGCTAAAAGCAATCGCCGCTGCCGAAGCAGACATCGGTAAGAACCGCAGGATTTTTCCGGCGAATTTACAAAACAAGGATTTGCAAAAACAGTATGATTCCCTGCGCGACACCCGTGCAAAGCACATCACGGCAGCGGTAAAAACCGCCGCGAATCGCTTGAAACCGGACTACGAAAAGCTGCTAAAGCGAGCCATCGCATTGGAAAAATATGCGGACGCAGAGGCGATCAAGCGGGCGATAGGGGCACTTGAAGGCGGAGGCGCGCAGAGGTTTGTGGGGAGAGCTTATAGACGCGAAGGAAACAAAACAATTACATTCAGAGGAGACGGGAAAGTAGATGTTCCAAGTCCCTGGTCTCCGGACGTATGGGAGTATTCGGAAGAAGAAAATAAACTATTAATCGGAACGAACGGCTGGTTCCATACAGTAAAGGATGAAAACACGCTTGTAGATAGGGAAGGTAGGACATGGAGAAGAGTCAAGTAGCCTTCTGTCCTCCGACGCTTACGGAGGGAGGATAGAAGGCATTGCGAGTCCCATTTGTTCTATTCTTGATTGTTCGTAAGAAGGGGGATAGAACGCTTTTCCCTCTTCAATGAAAAATCTATTCGCCAAAACAAATGATTTATTACAGCGATATTCTTTCCCTTCGCGTGGAATTGTTAATCCCAGTAGTGATATTAAAACATTGTTTTCTTTTGCCCGACCGGAATACTTCGGTTCTTCACCTCGCTCAAACATTTCGTAAAACCTAATCCACTCTATATAATATTTGCTTAAATCGTTAACATTTACATAGACTTTTTGATCGCCGAACTTTTGGATAGGTTCTCTATTAATTCCGTAAATATCTTTGTTCCAAGGTTTATTCCCAATTTGGAAATGCACGGTAGGGTTTGTGTTATCAAGCTGACAACCGTTCCATTTTTTATCACATCCAGAAAAATTATTACCGAAAGTTACACCCCACAGGGCTTCATCGGGGTTTGTCATTTGGGGGTTTCTTGAAATCTTTTTTGCGTTCGCCGATAAAACTTCAAGCGGAACAGCTCTCTTAATTGCACTAATATCAGCGCAAATAAGACTTCCGCAATGATGCCTAATTCCAGCGTTTCTTTTCCATTGCACTGACCCTCCGGGAAAACCGCAATCTATCGCCGAATAGAAGCTCCCTTTCAAATCCATATCATATAATGAAGACACATCGCAACGATACATTCTGTCGTTATCCGAAATGATGAGTCGTTGGTTGTGCTCTTTTGGAATTTCAACAAAATACGGTGCAATGTTTTTGCAAAATACGGCAAGTGTAAATATGTTTGGATTCCATCGGTCAAATATCTTAGTATTTATTTCTACTACATGTTCTCGGAATTTCGAGCATTTTTCATCCAAGGTTGCCGCGGGAAATGTGATTAGAAAATGGGGAATAATTTTTCGTGGGCAATAGTATTGCATTGAACAGTAAGATGTTATTGCATATCCGAGTTGTTCCACGCAATCTGCTCCCCAGGCGGCATGAATGGGAGTCGGGTGCAATTCTGCGTAATACTCCGACCACTCTGTGAAGTAAGGTTCAATCCCATCTCTGCAATCCGCGTTCCACATCTTATTGTTCGATAAAAAATGGAAGAGCACAGGTTCGTCATGCTTGGTAAACAAGTTATTATCAGCAACACCTTTCATGTAAGGAAAAAAATTATATTTATACGGAAGCAATATCTTTTTATCCTTAAAAAAACCATTAAGTCCTGTTTGTTCACCAAAAAAATTATACGTTCCTTGGCAATCATTTGCAAGTTTAGAATCAAGGTAAACTTTCATTATTTCAGTGTAAGTTGCTGAAAATGGTCGCGCAAGCAAGACCCCAGCATTTATATAAGTTTTCTTTTGTGCCGCGCAATCGGTAACCCCTGCAATATATCCTTCGGGCAACTCTGTTTCAAGAAGTTCTTTTATGCTTCCACGGCAAAGTATGTCATCGTCTAAGAGTAGAAAAGGTTTTTTGTTTTCGTAAAAAGCATTCGGGATGTCGGTTATATGATAGGTTTTGAAAAAGTTTTTGAAAAACGCTCCGTCGTCATCAGTATTCGGAATCATCTCCCTCGTTGTCACGTGGAACGCGCCGCCGTGCATTTCGATGCAGAGGCGCAGCCTTTGGATGGTGGTAAATTCCTGCGCGATTTCGGGGGTGGTGAGGAGGTGGAAGCCGACGCCGTGTTGCCTGTTGTGTTTGAGGATGGAGAGGGCGAGGACGCAGTAATGGTCGACGCTTTCGCGGGTGTAGGAGGTGAGGCGGATTTCCATGCTCAGGGGTTCGCGAATGTGCCAGGCGTGACTCTGACCGTTGGGGTCGGTTTCGTAAACGTCACTGTTGCGGGTGATAAAGCCTGCGGTGTGCCATTCTTTGGGTGTTTGCCGCCCGATTGGACTCCAAAACGCTCCTGGCAAGAGGTGTCGGGGGTCCGGGGACGGGTAGATGCCGGCGGGGGCGGCGGGACGGGCACTCGCGCCGGGCAGTGGCAGTGCGGCGATCTGTGCGGCTGTCTCTTCGTCGATGCGGCGCATCTGGGCGAGTAGCTCAGGCGAAAACACCGGCGGCGCGGATGCGGGCTGTTGCTCTGCGGGCGGCGTTTCCGGCGGTGTTGGTGCGTCGTTCAGCGGGTTTTGGGTCGCTTGGACGGCGGTGTTGGTGTGCTCTGCGGCGGTGGCCGCGAGGTTGTTTTGGTTAGTATTTTGCATCGGAGGCGCATCATGAAAAAATCAATTTCAAAGGCTAAAAAAAAATTAGTTCGCATTTTCGCACTTTTGTGAAAATGCGAACTAATTTTTTTCCGGGGCGGAATTGACACTTGCATTTTTGGGCGTAAATTCTTGGAAACATGAGCAATAGCAACGGAAACCACGAGAGTCGGAGGGTGATGCCTGGGGATATCTTGCGCGCGATTCAAGGGGCGATCACGACGGATGAGTTGGTCACGGTGATAAAGGGTGGACTGTCTGCGACGCGGTTTGTGCCGGTGGGGAAGGACGAATGGGCGGAAATCGCTGATTGGGAACAACGTAGGAAGTATGCGGAACTTGTGTGCGACAGGATTGACGGGTTGCCGGTGAAGCGTGAGTTGCGCGTGGTTGCGCGGGGTGACGGGCCGAAGACGCCGACGTTGGAGGCGATTTTGAGCAGACCGGCGGGCGCGATGATCGGGGAGAGGTTGGCGGCGGCGGGCGTTGCGCTTGTTTGTGCGCGTTTGGCACATTTCCTGCTGTCCACGACAAGCATGAACAACACTCTCTCCAACATTAAACAAGGGATCGCCATAGCTGCCGTTTCCGACAAAGAAACGGCGCGTGCAGACGACGTTGTTTTGTTGCGTAAAGAGTTGTCTGAACAAGACACGAACCTTTCTCCCGACAACAGCAAAAAAGAGTGCTCTCAACTGCTCGAAGAAAACAAACTTCTTCGTGACGAAAACAGACTTCTCCACGAAAAGACAAACTTCTCCGTGACGAACTACTCGTCCGCGACGAACAAATCACCCAAATCCGCTTGCAACTAATCTGGCTGCAAAGACAGTTTTCTGGACGCAAAACCGAAAAATTTCGCGACCCA
>JAISZQ010000366.1 GCA_031269165.1 Spirochaetaceae bacterium | reverse complement strand
GGATAAAGAGTTACGCAGAGGTTAAAAGCCGCCAGGAATCGTAAATAAGCATAATCTAAGTCTATGTCTATACAGGATTTAGACTTAATTTCGGCTAGGTTTTGTTTTGAGGCATCACGCGGCCTGCCGCTTGCGCTTAGGGTCCTCCGCTATCCCCCTCTACGGGTGGGTAGCCCTCCGTAACGCCCCCCGAATCACGGCGAGGAAGGAATCGGTGAACATAGTTCGCGTTGAAATCGGAATTGTTGCCCCGGTCTCAGCGATTCCGGTTGCAAAATCTTGCGTTGCCCGTCTGCCACAGGCAGACGGGACAGACCTCTTCCAAGGCTATCGCCAACCGATGGCCCGCCGTCTTTGGGCGGGGAATCGAGGCTTACTGTAACGCCGTTTTTGCCGCTGACCGGGGGCTTTGCCCCCGGTTAGCCGAGCGGGAACACGGAGGAAAACGTAAATTGGGGTGAAAAAGGTGCTTCCGAGCCCATTCCAGCCCGGCGGGGGCTGTCCCAAGCGGACGGGGACAGCCCTCAACCACAATATTTGCGCGAAAATCGCCTCTCCCAACGCCTTTTTTCCGTTTTTCCTCGCCGTGCGCCGTATTTATCCGTGTTTCCCTGCCCCGGCGCACCGGAAACGGCCCGAAATTCGCTTCTTTTTCGCCTTTTTCCCGGCGGCGCGGACAGACCTCTCCCAAGGCCAACGTCCAACGATGGCCCGCCATCGTTGGACGGCGTTGCAGAGGGCTGCCTGTAACACCACCTTTGCCGCGAACGGGGCGGTTAGCCGGGCGGGAACACGGAGGAAAACGTAAATTGGGGCGAAAAAGGCGTTTCCGAGCCCATTCCAGCCGGGCGGGGGCTGTCCCAAGATAACTTGTAGACCATCCCCGCCGGTACCGGCTTGCTTGCCTCCGCCCCGACCGCATCCCAGTCCACCTCTTCCGCCCACTCAGGCGGCTCCCCCGCCAGAATCTCCGACCAGTACCGGTCCCCCCAGACGTGCCCCTTTCTTCCCGTGCGGAAGTTGAACCGGACGGAGAACGTCTGTTTCAACCACTGCATAATCTTCGGCAGTTTGAACCCGTCTTCGGGCTTGATGAAGAACGAGAGCGTACAACCCTCGATTTTAAGCCCGCGCATCTCGAAACGAAAGCGCCCTTTCGTTTCGATGAGCACCCGGCAGAAAAGAACCGCCGTCCACCACATCGGGAACAAGGGCTCGCTGATGTTAATTCCGGTGCGAACCTCGTACCAGACATCTTCTGCTAATTGTCTTTTTAACCTCATGGCATAAGCCTCCGGCTATATATATGCGGTTGTCAGCCCCGTTGCTTTAGTCAAACGGGAAAAAAGCGCGAAAAAGGCGAAAAAAGTCACAGGTTTTGAAAAAGGTTCATTTTACAAAGAGAAGCACTATAACAGGTCCATCTATGCTTCGCCGTCGGCGGGCGGTCACACCCTCTCTTGACAAACCGTTTGTGTTTCTGTATATAGAAACGTATGGAAAATAAGCAACGTTATATGCGGGTGCCGGTTACGCGGACGATTCCGGCGGTGAAGGATCCGGTCGAGGTGTTTCGGATTCTGAAAGGGCTGTCTAAGCAGGTATTCATGCTGGAAAGCCTTGAGGACAAGAAGGAGTGGGGACGGTGGACGTTTCTGGGGTATGATCCCACGCTGGAGGTAAGCTGTGCGGGCGGTAATCTTAGGGTCAAAAACGGCTCGACGTTCGAGATCGTTACGGACGACCCCGGCGCGTACCTCAAAAAAATGGTCGAGGAAAACCGGACACCGGTTATCGGGGGGCTTCCGCCGCTCACGGGTGGTCTTGTCGGGTACTTTTCCTTTGACTTTATCAAGTACGCGGAGAAAACGCTCCGGGGCGCGGGCGGGCTGGCGGGGGTGTCGGAACGCGAAGATAACAAAGAGGCGGCGAACACGGGAACGTTTCACGAGGAGACGTTCAAGGACTTTGACCTCATGCTCTTTGACACGCTCATCGTGTTTGACAACTTGAGCGACACGATCATGCTCATCGTGAACGTCAAGACGGATGCGGAAGCGGAAAACCGCAAGCGGGCCGAGGCGGAACTTGCGATGATGGAGAACATCGTCCGCAACGGCGAAAAGGTCGTGTTTCCACCGCTCTTGTTGCAATCGGCGTGGAACGAGCTTTTTAGCCGGGATGAGTACTGCCGGATGGTGGAAAAGGCCAAGCGGCACATCATCGAAGGCGATGTCTTTCAGGTGGTGCTGTCGAACCGGCTCGATGCGCGGGCAGAGGGGAGTCTTTTCGACACCTACCTTGCCCTGCGGAGGATAAACCCCTCGCCGTATATGTTCTACTTCGCATCGGATGACGTGGAGATCGCGGGGGCGTCGCCTGAGACGCTGGTGAAGCTGAAAGAGGGCGTGTTGCACACGTTTCCGCTTGCCGGGACGCGGCCTCGCGGCAAGACAGCAGACGAGGATACCTATCTTGAAAAAGACCTCCTCGCCGACGAGAAGGAAAAGGCGGAACACAATATGCTCGTTGACCTGGGGCGGAACGACTTGGGCAAAATCAGCGAGTTCGGCTCGGTGAAGGTGGAGAAGTACTTGTCCATTGAGCGGTTTTCCCATGTGATGCACATCGGGAGCACGGTACGCGGCCTCATAAAGGAAAACAAGACGGCCCTTGACGCGATCGACGCGGTGTTGCCGGCGGGGACGCTCTCCGGCGCGCCCAAGATCCGGGCCTGCCAGATCATCGCCGACCTTGAACGCTGTCCGCGCGGCATCTACGGCGGCGCGATCGGTTACATCGACTTCTCCGGCAACATGGACACCTGCATCGCCATCCGTCTCGCGTTCAAGAAAAACGGCCGCGTCTTTGTCCGTTCAGGCGCGGGGATCGTCGCGGACAGTGTGCCGGAACGGGAGTACGAAGAATGCCGGAACAAGATGCAGGCGGTGGTGAACGCGCTGGAGGAGGTTGCAAAGCCCCGCCGGGGAAAAGAGGGTAACGATTCAGCCGCCTTTGCCACCGGGAACCAAGCCGCCGCCGGGATGGGGGACGGGGCGTCCAGTAGGACGCCTTCGGGGGCGGGCCCCCGCTGAGGGGGGTGCCGGAAGACCCTAAGCGCAAGCGGCGGTCTGGAGGCAGGGGGGAGACTTCCCCCAACTATAAGGAGGAAACACGATGATTCTTTTAATCGACAACTACGACAGTTTTTCTTACAATCTTTTCCAACTGGCGGGAAGCGTCGACCCCGATATACGGGTTGTTCGTAACGACGAACTGTCGGCGGACGAAATCGCCGCGCTTAGGCCCTCCCGCATCATCCTTTCGCCGGGGCCGGGAAAGCCTTCGGAGAGCGGCGTTTGCGAGGATGTCGTTCGGGCCTTCGCGGGGAAAATCCCGATACTGGGCGTGTGCCTCGGCCATCAGGCGATCTGCGAGGTTGCGGGCGCGACGGTCACCTACGCGAGGCACCTCATGCACGGCAAGCCTTCGGACATTGCGCTCAATCTCAACACCGCAATCTTCCGGGGGTTGCCTTCGCACATCACCGGGGCGCGCTACCATTCTCTCGCCGTGCTTGAAGAGACGATCCCGCCCGGCCTTGTCGTAACGGCGCGGAGTGACGATGGCGAGGTGATGGGCGTGGAAATCGCGGGTAAAAACGTGTTTGGCGTACAGTTTCACCCCGAATCAATTCTCACCCCGAAAGGCAGGAGGATACTTGAAAACTTTGCCGCATTGTGATAGAGTGCGGTCATTATGAGCGCGATTCTTGTTACGGCAACGCGGGGTATGCATAGTTATGCTCAGGCGGTCGTAGGGTTTCTTAAAAGTTTTGACGTGGATGTCGAAGATGCCGTGGGAGCGTTGTCGGTCGAGCAGTTTGCCGATGGGGAGATGGAGGTGGTGTTACACGCCTCCGTCCGGGGTAAGATCGTCATTCTTTTCGCAAACTGTGCGCGGAATCGGGCGGAAGTTGG
>JAISZQ010000326.1 GCA_031269165.1 Spirochaetaceae bacterium | reverse complement strand
CTGTTCGTCAACAGACATTCGTCTAACATCAATTCGTTCCATGCTTATGATTATATAATATGTTGGGTTGTTATGTCAAGCACTTATTATATACTATGTAATATTGCCGGGTCAGTAATGCCCAGTTGTTCCGCAGCGGAGGCATTACCCCCGATTGCCTTTTGAAATTTTCCCGCTTTGGTAAAATTAAAAAGATAAAAACTGAGCAGGGCCAAAACCAAAAGCACGATAACTTTGAGGACGGTATTGTCATACACCGCGTAGACATTGGAGATTTTGAAGGTTTGAATGTTCCCCGCGTAAGTAACGATAGCCCGTAGGATAAACATCATACAAAGGGTCGGCAGAAAGCCGAGATGCGGAAAAAATTTCTGGAGTATCCCGTTGATAAAACCAATGAATGTACAAAATATTAAAATTACCAGAAAACCCGCCACGATTGAATTTCCCGCGTTTGTGGCCAGCGTTCCGAAGAGCATCCCGCAGCCTATCATCGCCCCAATGGAAATATCCATGTTTCCATGGGCGTAGACAAAAAGTGCCGCCAGGGAAATGAGAAGAACCGTGAAAATCTGGTTCGTCAAAACCCGCAGGTTATTCGGAGAAAACAGCTTGCCGCCGGTTGTAAACAGAAAAAGGAGCACTACCGCCAGAGTGGAGGCAAAGGGTATCCACTTGGCAGCGACTTGCTTTATATGTTCCCGTTTAGGCTCATCCATCATACTCCCCCGGTTTTATATCATATATTCTATGATTTGATTTTCCTTAAGATTCCGGCTTCGGTCAAATTCTTTGGTGATCTTGCCGTTTTTTATCACCACTATACGATCGCACATGCCAATAAGTTCGCTCATCTCCTCGCTGATAATCAGCAGAGATTTCCCCTCTTTTTTGAGTGCCGTCATCAGTTGATACATGGAGGTTTTAACGCCAATATCCACGCCCCTGGTCGGGCAGTCAAGGATCAGAACATCCGTATCTACCCCTATCCACCGGGCAAAGGCCACTTTCTGTTTGTTGCCCCCCGAAAGGGTACTGACGATCTGATCCATACCGAAGCATTTAATCCGCATCTGGTTAATTTGGTTCGTGACATAATTCTTTTCTTTTGACGGAGAAATAAAAGGCCCGGTTTTCAGATGGTCGTACGCGTTAATAACGACGTTGTTTTTGATCGTATCCTTCAAGATGAGCGATTCCTTGTCCCGGTCTTTTGATACATAGCCGACCTTGTTTCTTATGGAAAAAAGAGCGTTTTTTACGATCGCCTTATTTTTTCCGAGGAGCACTTTTCCGTAAATGGGGGCCTCGATCCCATAGGCCAACCTGCCTATATCATGGATGCCGCTTTCAGACAATCCCGAAATGCCGAGTATTTCCCCTTTATGCAAGCCTATGTTTATATCATAGACCTGTTCCGTACAGACATGTTCCATTTCCAATGCGATTTCGCCGCTGTGCGAGGGATCGTAGTCAGAACGGTAATAATCCCCTTCAATTTCCCGGCCCACCATTTTTGCTTTGATTGCGTTCGCCTCGTAGCGGTTTTTGGGAATTGTCTCAATATAAATGCCGTCACGGAGCACCGTTAAGGCATCGCACTTTTCCATCACCTCATCCATATCATGGCTGATAAAAAGCACGCTTTTATGTTCTTGGACGATCCTTTTCATCAAGCGGTACAGGATCTGCCGCCCTGTTAGAGAAAGGGCCGTCGTGGTTTCGTCAATTATGAATAGTTGGGGGTTGTTATATACGGCCCTGGCGATTTCAAGAAGTTTGCGTTCCTCAAAAGAATAAAGATCCACCGGCAACTTGGGCTTCATGGGTATTTCCAGTGAATCAAGGATCTTTTCGGCTTCCTGATTCATTGTTCGCAAATCCATAAGACCTGCTTTTCTGAACCGGCCCTCGTTGCCCAAGAAAAGATTTTCCGCCACAGTAATTCCCGAAATGGTACCGATTTCCTGTACCACCATAAAGACACCGAGACTTGACGCCTCAATAGCGTTCGCGGGATTGTAGGGTTTCCCCAACAATTCAATTTCCCCCGCATCGGCTTTTTGCATACCTGCCAGAATATACGAAAGAGTGGACTTGCCGGATCCATTCTCCCCGACGAGACCATGAACTTCGCCTTTTTTTATCTCAAAACCGACATCCTTGAGGGCCTTTACTACCCCGAAAGATTTATCTACATGAGATATTTTCAGCAGATTCGCACTCACCAAAAACCTCCATTCATTACTATAATCAAAATAGCATGGTTTCGGAGAGGGTACAATAGGCGATTCTCCACTTAAAATCGGCTTTTTATGAACCAACCGTCTTGTCTTCGATTTCCCCCGGTCCAAGGGTAATCGGCATTTTTATCCGTGGACCATCCTTCTCTTTGGGGTAATGAGTGTCTGTCCACAAAGTGCGGACCTGGGGTCTTAAGTCCATAATGGGTCTCCCTTATGGACAAACCCTCATTATTCGCAATTGTTCGTGTTGTTGCGGGTCAAAGGCCCGTTGTGGTTCGTGGTTATAAAAAGGTTTGTCAATTTAATGCTATGCGTTTGCCCCGGTTTCCTCGTCTCTTATTTTCTGGATGTCCGCCTCGGTTCCCGCCGCAGAGCAGGGGATCGCGCTTCCTGAATCCTTCCACAGTCCGCACAATGTTTTCCCCGGGCCCGCTTCAAGAACCGCGCCCACTCCCAGAGCCGCGATGCCCGCCTCGATGTCCGTCCAGCGCACCGCGCCTGTGATCTGCTTCACGGCAAGGCGTTTAAGTTCCGCGCCGCTTGTTTCTTGTTTGCCGGTGACGTTCGAGAAAAACGGGATGGCGGGGTCGGCAAACAAAACCGGGGCAAGCGCCGCTTCAAACCGTTCCGCCGCGCTTTGCATCAACGGGCTATGGAAGGGCCCGCCCACCGCGAGAGAAACGAACCGCTTCGCCCCCGCCGCCTTGAAACGCGCCTCGGCCTCGGCAAGCGCGGTCTGCGTCCCGGACACCACCGTTTGACGCGGCGAGTTGAGGTTGGCCGCATAGAGGCCGGCGAGTCCTTCCGCCGTCCATGCGACGACAAGCCCTTCGACCGTTTCAGGCGGCAACCCGATGACGGCCGCCATCCCGCTCGCGCCGCGTTGCCCGTTGTCCAAAAGAGCCGCCTCTTTCACGGCTTGGGCCATCGCCTTGCCGCGCCGGGCAACAAGACGGAGACAGGTCTCCTCGTCAAGCACCCCGGCCGCAGTCAACGCGGAATATTCCCCCAGACTGTGGCCCGCCGCAGCAGCCGGAACCACGCCCCTTTCGCGGAGAACGGCGAGGGCGGCCAATTCCACCAGCGCGATGGACGGCTGGGCAACCTCGGTCTTCTTTAGGTCGTCGGGGGATGAATCCCGCAACAACATAACCGCGTCGGTTTCGAGAATCTCTCCGGCAAGGGCAAAGAGTTTTTTCACCACGTCATACGTTTCCCAGAGGTCAATCGCCATGCCCGGCGTTTGCGACCCTTGGCCGGGGAAGAGGAACGCGCATTTTTCTACCATATAATTACCTCAACAACAATATTGGTTCCACCGCTGTGATTCGGGGGCGTTGCGGGGGTGGAACCCCCGCAGAGGGGGTAGCGGCGGACGGCGCAAACCATTGCGGGGGGGATACCCCGCAATAGGTTGTGCTGGCCGGCGCGAGGGGGAGACGTCCCCCACCCAACCCTACACTTACCCTATAACGATGTTTCCCCCGTAGGTGAGTCCGCCGCCAAAGCCCACCATGAGCACGGCGTCCCCCGGAGACAGGCGGCCGTTTCGTTCCAGTTCGTCCAGCGCGATGGGGATCGATGCCGCCGAGGTGTTGGCGTATTCTTCGATGTTGAGGAAAAACGTTGATTCCGGGATGCCGAGGCGTTTTGAGGCGGCCTGCACGATGCGGGCGTTTGCCTGATGCGGCACGATGACCGCGATGTCGTCCATCGTGAAGTTTTCGGCGGCGAGCAGTTTCTCGATCGTCCCGGTGATGGCGCGCACGGCAAAGTTGTACACGGCCCGTCCGTCCATCTCGATGCTCGGCGGCCGCTCGACAACCGCGCCTTTCTTGTATGGATTGCGCGAACCGCCCCACCGGTTGATCAGCGCCTCTTTTCCCGAACCTTCCGCGCCCAAAACGGAACGCAAAAGTCCCCGCGCGCCGTCTCCCGAAACGGGAGCGTCCGTTTTTTCCAGAATGACACAGCCCGCCCCGTCGCCAAAGAGCACACAGGTCGCGCGATCCTCCCAGTCGGTTAAACGGGACAGCGTTTCCGCGCCGATAACTAAGGCCCTCTTCCACCCGGCGTTTCGGGACAAGAGGCCCGCCGCCGTCTCAAGGCCGTAGATAAAGCCGGAACACGCCGCGCCGACATCCATCGCCGCGGCATTCCGCGCGTCCAGCGCGTCCTGCACGAGGCAGGAAACCGAGGGAAACCCGTTGTAATCGGGCGATACCGTCGAGGTGATGATAAGATCCAGGCCCGCCGTGATCTGCTCCGCGCTTTCCCCCGTCTTTTTCGCCAGGGCCGCGACGGCATTTCGCGCCGCTTCTCGGGCAAGGTCGCTCGTTGCCGTGGTTTCGTCCGCGATATGCCGCGCGCCGATCCCGGTATGTTCGCGTATCCATGCGTCGGACGTGTCAATCCTGCCCGCCAAATCGTCATTCGTTACTTTGTTCGCCGGTACCGCGCTTCCTGTTGCTCGAATCTCAAATGCCATCAGTCCTTTTTCCCTTTGAATAACGCGGCAAGTTTCGAGAACAAGCCCTTTTTCACGCGCGTATTCGCCGGGGCCGCACCGCTATCCGGCTTTTTAGACACGTTTCGACCGGAAATGGTTGAACCGTCTTTGCGGCCCTGCTGTTCACGGCCCTGCTGTTCCGGCCCACGGCGTCTGTTACGCCCTTTCCCGCGCCCCTTGCCCGGTTCTCTCGCGCTCCGGGGGTTCCGCGCGTCCTGTTCGCCCCGTACGCTTTGGGCGCCCGCCGTTCGCGTTTCGGCACTTTTCGGCGCATCGCCGTATTTTTCGTTGTAATAGGCCATCCGCTCTTCAAGCGTCATCTGCGACAGATTGACCTTTGGCAGGGAACGCCCCTCTCTTTCATGACCGGCCCGCTCGTCCCGGCGGCCCTGACCGTCTGATCGCCGACCCTCGCCGCGTTTCTCTTGCGGACGACGCTCGCCTTCCGGGATCGGGCCTTGAGAACGCCGTTCGCTGTGTTCAGCCCGTCCTCTCAGGCGGTCGTTACGCCCCCCGCGTTCCCGGTCTTCACGGGGTCCGCTTCGTTCTCCTCTATCGCCCCCGCCCCGGTCGCCCCGTCCACCTCGGTCGCGTTCCCCGGAGAACGCGCCGCGTCTGCCGGCACGATCCCCGCGTTCTCCCGAGAACGCGCCGCCCGATTTGTCCTTGACCAAAAGAGATTCGTCGGCAACCTCGGACGGAATCTTCGCGGCGATGTACTTCTCGATGTCGGAAAGCTCGTAGACATCCTGCTCGCTGGCAAGCGAAATCGCCTTGCCCGTCTTCCCGGCCCGCGCTGTCCGCCCGATCCGGTGTACATAGTTCTCCGCGTCAATCGGGAGATCATAGTTGACCACGAGCGCAAGCCCCTCGATGTCCAGCCCCCGCGCCGCCACGTCGGTCGCAACGAGGATGCTGTTCTTGCCGCTTTTCAGGTCCTCGATGAGGGCAAGCCGCTTCATCTGGGGAAGATCACCGGATATGAATTCGCACTGAATGCCGTTCCGTCTGAGCCGCTGGGCGACAACCTCGGTATACCGCTTGGTGTTGCAGAAGATGAGCGCGCTTTCCGGCTTTTCCCGTTCGAAAATGCCGAGCAAAAGGCGCATCTTGTCCGCCGAATGAACGTGGTAGAGCACCTGCTCGATCTCATCAACCGTCACGTGCTCGCTTTCGATCTCGATCTCCAGCGGCTCCCGCGTATACTCCCACGCGAGATTCTTCACATAGTTGTTCAACGTCGCGCTGAACAGCATCGTCTGCCGCTTGTCCGGCGGCGGCACCACGCTGATAAGACGGCGGAGATCAGGGTAGAACCCCATGTCGAACATCCGGTCAGCCTCGTCAATGATGAGAAACGCAATCTCCATGAGATTCATCTCGCCGCCCGAATTGAGGTCGAGCACCCGCCCCGGCGTCCCGACCAGCACGTCGCAATCATTGCGGAGCAACTTCTGCTGGGCACCGTAGCCCACCCCGCCGTAAAACGACCCTATCGTAAAGGGAAGATACCGGCCCAAGATCTGCGCCTCTTCCTCAACCTGCACGGCAAGTTCCCGTGTCGGCACCATGATCAGGGCCTTCCGCCCCTTCAACGGGGGATCGGTCAGCAAACGCTGAAAAATAACGACCAAAAACGCGGCGGTCTTCCCCGTGCCCGTCTGCGACTGCACATAAAGGTCCCGTCCCGATGCCGCTTGGGCGATGACCTGTTCCTGAACCGGCGTACAAGTAACGTAAGCGGCCTCCGCAATGCCGCGCTGTAAGTCCGGGTGTAATTCTAAACTACTAAAATCCATGTTCGGACACTCTACCAGAAACGGCGGGAAGGCGCAATACCCCTACTCCCTGCGGGAATGGAAAATTGAGAATGAGCAATGGAGCCTGTTCCAAAACTCCGCAGGATACAAGTTTCCGCCGTGATTCGGGGGCGTTACGGGGGCAGAGCACCCGTAGAGGGGGTAGCGGAAGACGGCGTAGGCGGCTGGAGCGAGGGGGAGACTTCCCCCTGTCAACAACTTAAGAATTTTGGTCCGCGAATGGCGCGAATAAATACGAATAATACATACCCATCAG
>JAISZQ010000153.1 GCA_031269165.1 Spirochaetaceae bacterium | reverse complement strand
AGAGTGGTCAACGGATTACACAGATTTTTAGTTTTTTTGTCCGCGAATGTATGCGAATGCGCGCTGATGGGTATGTATTATTCGTATTTATTCGCGCCATTCGCGGACCAAAATCCTTAAGTTGTTGACAGTGGAAGGCTTTCCCCCTCTTTAATGAAATATAAAAATGGCCCACAGATTGCGCCACGCATGGCGGTCCAGATATAAAGGAAATGACGTTGCCCCGACAAGAGACAACGCGAGGACTTGACATTTTTTGCGGGGGTGGTATAATAAGGGTAAAGTTTCCATTGCGGGGTTTCCGTGATGAGATAGAGGAATACTTCCCGGCGGCGGGGCAATCTGCGGGACCGGGAAACAGGAGTGAACATGGCGGTTGTTACGATGAAGAGCCTCCTCGAGTCGGGGGTGCACTTCGGTCATCAGGTGAAGCGGTGGGATCCGAGAATGGCGAAGTATATTTTTGCCGAGCGGAACGGGATCCACATCATCGACCTGCAAAAGACCATTCAGGCGATTAAAGACGTCTATGACGCGGTGCGTAAGGTGGTCGTTTCGGGGAAGTCGGTGCTGTTTGTCGGCACGAAGAAGCAGGCGCAACTCGCTATCCAGAAGGAAGCGGAGCGGTGCGGGATGTTCTATGTGAACAACCGCTGGCTGGGCGGTATGCTTACCAATTTTTCTACCATTAAGAAGTCGTTGCTTCGTCTCAAGAAACTTGAGAAGATGGAAGTTGACGGCACGTTCGAGAATCTCACGAAGAAAGAAGTTGCCGGGATGACCAAAGAGCGGGCGAAACTCCAGAAAAACTTGGGCGGTATCAAGGAGATGAAGGATCTGCCGGGCATCATATTCGTCGTCGATACGCGTTTGGAATCGATTGCGGTCACCGAGGCGAAAAAGATAGGGATCCCGATCGTGGCGGTGGTCGATACGAACTGCAATCCCGAAGGCATTGATTATCCGATTCCGGGCAACGACGACGCGATCCGCTCGATTACGCTGTTTACGTCGATTGTCGCAAACGCGGTGATCGAGGCGGACAACGAGACGGGGCTCAGGGTGATTGAGACGCTCGGCGAGGAAGACGAGGAGAACGGGGCTCTTGACCAATCGCAGCGCGAGGAAGACGAAGAGATCGACATCGAGAAGTATACAAAGGGTGAAATAGCGGAACCCGCGCCGAAGAATAAAACGGCATCCGCCGCACCGGCGGCTGAAACGGCGGCCGCCGCATCGACGGCTGAAGCGGCGGCCGCCGCACCGGCGGCTGAAGCGGCGGCAAACTCACCGAAAGAGGAAACTTCCCCTGACAAGGGCGATGAGAGCGCCGATGAAACCGTCGCGCATGACAATACGGGCGGCGGCAACGAGGATAGCGGCGGTGAAATCGAACGCAAAAGTGATGACGATCTGTCGGGCGACGTAGATAAAGCCCACGAGGAGTAAGAGGATAATGACAATAACTGCGCAGGATGTGAAGGCGCTCCGGGAGAAGACCGGGGCGGGTCCGATGGAGTGCAAGAAGGCGCTCGAAGAGACGAACGGGGATGCCCTTGCGGCGGAGAAGTTGCTGAAGGAAAAGGGGCTTGCCGCCGTCGAAAAACGGGCCGGACGCGCCGCGAATGAGGGCAAGGTGTTCATCAAGGCGGACGCGAAGAAGGCGGCGTTTGCGGAAATCGCCACGGAAACGGATTTCGTGGCGCGGAACCCGGATTTTACCGCCATGGGCGAGAAAATCGCCGGGATTGTCTACGAGAAGGGTTTGCAAGAGCCGACTGAGGAACTTGTCGGCTTCGTGACGGACATCGCGGTGAAAATCCGCGAGAAGATGGAGCTCAAGCGGGTGAAGTGCGTCAGCGCAGGGTCCGGAGAACTCGTCGAGACCTACAGCCACGGCGACGGGAAGATCGGCGTCGCGGTCATCGTTGCCTCAGACAAGCCGGACGCGCTTCTTAAACCCGAAGTGAAGGAGTTTGCCCACGATCTCGCGTTGCACGTGGCGGCGTTTAACCCGACGGCCCTCTCCCGCGACAGCATTGATCCGGGCTTCATCAAGGAACAGTCGGATATTTTCCTTGCCCAGATGTCTCAGGACCCGGCGATGGAGGGCAAGCCCGACAAGGTGAAGGCGGGCATCTTGCAGGGCAAGCTGAACAAGTATCTCACCTCGATCTGTTTCCTCGATCAGGCTTTTGTGAAGGACGACAAACTCACCGTGGCCAAGGCGCTGGACGAGGCGGGAAAGAAGGCGGGGGCAAAACTCTCGATCAAGGCTTATTCCTATCTGAAAGTAGGAGCGTAACATGAGTGCAAATTCCGATGCGGAAAGCCGGATGCAGAAGTCGATTGCCGCGCTGAAAGACACGTTTGCCGGGTTGCGTACCGGCCGCGCGTCTGCGGCGCTCTTCGACAAAATCCGCGTTGACGCCTACGGCGACAAATTGCCGCTATCCCAGACGGCAAATGTGTCTGTCCCCGAAGCGCGTCTCGTCGTGATCCAGCCCTGGGACAAGGCCCTGCTGGGCGAAATCGAGAAGGCCATCCGCGCCTCCGAACTTTCGCTCAATCCGTCCAACGACGGCAAGGTGATTCGTATCTCGATCCCGCCCCTCACCGGCGAGCGCCGCAAGGAAATCTCCAAGCAGGCCAAAGCCGAGGCGGAAAAGGCCCGTGTCGCCGTCCGCAACATCCGCCGCGATGCCCACGACGACCTGAAAAAGCAACTCAAAGACGGCGGCCTCACCGAGGATGCCGAAAAGAAGGCCGGAGAGGAGTTACAGAAACTCACCGACAAATTCATCGCGGAAATTGGCAAGGTGCTGGAAGAAAAAGAGAAAGAAATCGAGGAAGTGTGATGTGCTTCAACCGAATCACGGACGGAATCACGTTTAACCGCAAGATATGCATAGCGACACGGATAGTTTTCTTATGCTTCATCTGTGTTCATTCGTCTTATCTGTGCGAATCTGCGGTTAAACGTGATTAAAACTGAAAAAAAAACGCGAAAAATGAAAATTTCTCTTGACTTTTCTGTATAAATTGTGTATATTTTATATATGAGTAAATGGGAATTCTTGAACAATGTCGTAAACGGTTTTCCGCCGGTGGCACTTGCCCTTCTCTTGGTTGCCGCCCTTGCCGCCGTGGTGGTCTGTATCGTGGGGTTTGCCAGACACGGGGTCAACTTCCTGAAGTACGGTTTCAAGCAGATGGTTTTGGATGCCTCGCTGGAAAAACGTTTCGATGAGTTGGATGCAAAGATTGGCGGATTGGGCGGCGAGCTTGAAACGATCAAGGTCAATCACTTTGGGCATCTTAAAAACTATCTCGGCGTTTTGAACGGGATACTTCTTGACAAGAACGTGATAGACAACGAGAGCAGGGCGCGTCTCGACAACGAGTTGCGCGGTATGTAACGGTCTTCTTTAAAAACAACGAATCACGGACGAGATCCCGTTTAACCGTGATTAAAACTGAAAAAATCGCAAAAAGATCACAAAAAAATCACAAAAACACTTGACAAAAACCAAAAAGCGTAGTATAAATAAAGTATGAAGTGGTTTACTGGGGCGTATCAAATCCGGCCGAGTCCAATCGAACCGACTGAGCCGATCAAGGCGGTTGGTATGACGACGTTATTTTTGTCTCAAAAGGTAAATGTCTCGGATGTGCCCGAAGTGAGGACCCCCCCCCCCTGTAGTTTGTAATCTTCCCTTTAACATACCTTTGCTATGGCGCGTGTATCTGGCTGTTCTTTGTTCCGGTAAACGGCATCCGTGGGGAACAGGGGTCGGAACGTCAAAAATTCGGCGAAATTGTCCAAAAAGGCGGCGCGGTACGGCGTCTCGGAGTGAACAGCGCGTTCAAAAGGAGGCCGGTATGACGTAACGTTTTTGCGTGGACGGAGACGGCCCGTTTCAAATTTCAAGAGATTGCCGGAAATTCAGTATACGGAATTCGCAGCGTATAAAGTTATGCGACGGACAAGATGAAACTGTTCGGGCGGCCGCCGTTCGTGCCGTCAGAAAGGTTCGTGTTTTCGGCGTATAACGTGAGGTTGTTCCAAAATTGGACGTTTGGGGACAGCCTTTCTTAAAATGTTGTTTTAAAACATAAGGAGTGTAGTATGAAGAAAGTATTTATCGTTATCGCCGTTGTGTGCGGCGTGTTATTGTTGGGTTGCCAAAAGAAGGAGGCGGCGGACGAAAAAATCACGCTGACTTTCCACCATTTTTCAACGGAGCAGGAAGTCCGTGACGGCAATGCGGGCGCGATCGCGTTTCGCTATGCCATTGCCGAATGGGAAAAAGAACACCCCAACGTGGTTCTTGAGCAGACCGTCCTCGACAACGACAGTTGGAAAGTGAAAACGGCGGCACTTGCCTCGGCGAACGATCTTCCCGATGTCGCGCTGGTCCAAGGCATGTGGACGAAAGAATGGGCTGCCAACAAGATGGTCGCGCCGCTGGATGATGTGATCAAGGCAAGTCCGCACGGTTCAAAGTATAAGGATAGCCTCTTTGCGCCGTTCCGCGTTGACGGAACAATCTACGGGATTCCCATTCTCGCGACGGGAACCTGTACGGTTGTCGCCTACGACTCGAAACTCTGGGCCGAGGCCGGGTATCCGTCCTTCCCGGAGACATGGGAAGAGGTCGAGAAAGCCGCCGCCTATTTCAAGAGCAAGGGCATCGACACCTTCTCTTTCGGCAACGGGGGGCAGTGGCAGATCAACTCCACCTTTCTTTCCGCCGTGGGAGACCGTTTCACCGGCTCGGACTGGTTCTTCAATATCATCGACCGGAAAAACGGCGCGTCATTCGAAGACCAGCCTTTCGTAGACGCGCTCCGCTTTACCCAAAAAGCCTTCCAGACCGGTATGTTTAACAAAGACTTCAACGCCGTGAACAACGAAATCGCCCGCGATAACTTTATCAACGGGCAGTCTGCGGCGGTCATCTGCGGCAACTGGGACATCACGTACATTGGTCAGCACGCGGACCCTGAACTCAAGGGACGGATCAAGTTTGCGCCGATCCCCCAACCCACAGGGGCGCGGGCAACAACCAATACGCATGCGGCGGGAAACGGCATGGCCCTTACGCTTAACCCGAAACTGCAAGGGGAGAAGCTCGAACTTGCCAAAGACTTTATTCTTTACATCACCGGGCCGGTCTTTGCCGAGTATCTTGCCTCGAACTACGCGCAAACAGGCGCGTGTGCCGTTGATGACGTTGACCTCTCCAAGTTTGACAGCTTTACGGCGGATTTCTACCGGTTCAATGAGAATCCGATATGCCAGATATATGATTCTTTCATGGACGGGGCGGTGGTCAGCGTTATGAATATCGGGTTGCAGGAGATGCTGAACGGCGCGAAAACGCCGGAACAGGTTGCCGCAGAATCTCAGGCGGCGTATCTGAAGTAAACGGTGTTTGATACGTGAATTCGATGCAAGGAACATAAAAGGTCCGCGGATTAACACGGATCGAGCGGGGTATAATCCGTGACGCCTTTTAGCACAAATGGCGCAATCCGCGTTAATCCGCGGACAAAATTCTTAAGTTGTTGACAGGGGACCTGCGGTTCCTTGTGGTTCTCAAAATTTCTATGCGTTTATTCCGCATCATAATACTATCGTCGAATTCACGTGAGCGTGATAGTACAAACAAGGAGGCCGTATGGCTGATTTTATAAAACCGAAACGGCGGCATGTCGTGATGTATCTGGCACTGCCGGTTGCGCTGTTTCTTTTCGCGGTTATCGCGCCGCTTTTTGAGGCGTTCTATTTTAGTTTTTTCAAATGGTCGGGAGGCCCGAACAAAACGTTTACCGGGCTGGCCAACTATGCGGTGTTGCTGGGTGACCGGCTCTTTTGGCAGGCGTTCAGCCACAACATCTTTCTGGTCGCCGCCTGTGTCGTGGGACAAATTGGGCTGGCCTTTGTATTTGTGATGGTCATCAACGCGAAAGCGGTCAAGTTCAAGGATCTTCATTCCACGCTCACCTTTTTTCCCAGTACCATTTCGGCGGTTGCGATAGGCATGGTCTGGCGCATCATCTTTGACTATCGTTACGGCCTTTTGAACCATCTGTTTGGCGCGCTCGGCATGAGCGATATGCAGAAAATCTGGCTGAACGAGGCGAGCTCTATCATGGTCGTCGTGGCTATCCCGCTTATCTGGCAGTACATCGGCTACTACATGATCATTCTGCTGTCGGCGATCACGACGATCGACAAGGAGATTTACGAGGTGGCGGAACTGGACGGCGCGGGCCCGGTTAAACGGGCGGTTCACATCACGTTGCCCCTGATAAAAAACACCATACTCGTGTGCCTTACGCTGTGCATCGCGGGTAACATGAAGGCGTTCGACCATATTTACGTGATGACTTCGGGCGGGCCGGGCTCGTCGTCAAACGTCATGGCAATGTACGGGTATATCACGAGTTTCGTTCAGTCCAATATGGGTTACGGCAGCACCATATCGATGGGGATTTTTATGTTGAGCCTCTCGATAATCGGCGTTACCCAGTTTGGGGTCAACAAATTAACGAAGGAGGCCGCACAATGAGTTCCGCAGATCTAACCGCAGTACGGAGCAATACGCCGCTTGATAAGGCCAAGCGGGCGTGCGCCGCAGTCATTGCCAACGCCGTCATCATTCTTTTTTCGCTTTCCTGTCTTTTTCCCATTGTCTGGATGGCGTACTCCTCGTTCAAGGGGCAAAAAGAGTTCAACGACAACGTGATGGCGTTCCCCAAGACCTTGTTCACCGGAAATTATCTGAATGTTATCGGGCGGCAAGACGCGAATCTGTTACGCGCCATCGGTAACAGTTTTTTCACGACCATCATCGCCGTGGTTTTTATCACGCTCTTTGGCTTTATCACCGGGTATATGCTGGGGCGGGTGAAGTTTCGGGGGAACCGCATCGTCTTTGCGCTTTTTCTGCTCGGTATGCTGATCCCGATTCACTCGCTCATGGTGCCCATGTATGTGCTGTTCCGCCAGTTCCGCCTCACCGACAGCCTCGCCGGTCTTGCGCTGCCCTACATCGCGTTCGGCCTTCCGGTGGCGATTTTTCTTGTTGAAGGCTATATCAAGGGAATACCCCCTTCTATGGAAGAAGCCGCCGCTATCGATGGTTCGAGTTTTCACCGGACGCTGTTTACCATCATGCTGCCGATGTGCCGTCCGATTCTCGCGGCGGTAGCCGTTATCCAGACCTTCGCCGCATGGAACGAGTTCTCCTTTGCGCTTGTTCTCATCAGTAACGCGAAAAAACGCACCGTTCCCCTTGAAATCGCCATGCTCAAGGGCCAGTATTCGTCGAATTACCCGCAGATTTTTGCGACGATGCTGCTCGCGATGATACCGACCATCCTCTTTTATTTCGCGTTTCGCAAACAGATTATGAAGGGAATGGTCGCGGGCGCGGTCAAGGGATAGGGTTCTTCCCGGCAGTTAAGCACAGGGAAAATAAATGGTACCTATTCAGCCGGGAAACCGCTTTGAGTGCCATTTACGATGATAACGTGTCGGGAGGCCGGTAACACACTGCCCCCAGGTGGTGTGTTACCGACAGGCGGCGGTCAGGCGGGCGGCCATCCTCCCTCGTACGTTTGAACGCTGGCCCGGAGTCCGTTTGAACTGACGGGGGGCGACGGGGGAACCATCGTCATTGCGAGGAGACGGCATTCGCCGACGACGAAGCAATCCAGACGAGTGGCGTTCTCCCTGGATTGCCGCGCTACGCTCGCAATGACGGAGGGCTCGCTCGTGCTCTCCCCCCGAAGGGGGGCCGGGGGGCGTTCCCCTCACAACACGCCCAAGGGCCTCCGCGGCAGGTGGGGCAAAGCGTCCGGCTTGTCAAAACGCGCACGTGTTTTGACACAGGCTCATCTGGGATCAACCGTGACCCCGCAAATCGCCGCTTTGAATCGTTCCGCGCGCGTGTGTGTCGCTTCCTCGGCGTAAAAATCCCGCTCGACGGCGGCAACCAGCGCGGAAAGGGCCTCGTCAACGTCCCGCTTGATGACCGGAAGGGCGAGCAGGGATTCCGGGGCGCACAGGCGGATGCCTTTGATATCTAACCCTTGTCCCGAAAACTGGAACGCGGGCGTTCGCGGGGCGTTTTTCACGGCGTTTTCAAACCATGCGGCATAGAGGCTAAGGCGTTTGTCCGTGAGCGTTTTGCCGCCGTCTGCGGAAGTCGCGCGAAAGAGGCCGCCGCCGCGCAGTGCCTCGACGCTCTGGGTCTCGCACGGCTTGAAACGGGTGGAGGCGGCGTGGATGCGTTCCTCGAAAACGGCCCCTTTGTAATGGGTCCGGTAGCCGGGAAACGCGAGGTCGAGGCCCGCTGCCCAGATGCCGGACGCGCCTGCAAAACGGGCAAAATCCCACGCGCTTGTGGCGACAGAACCGCCCGCGCCGAGTGCCCCCTTGGGATCAACCCGCGCTTCCACCGCCTTCGCGGTCGGGTAGAGCGAGGCGAACAGAAAACGGCCCTTGAACGACGCACCCAGGGCGAGCGGATAGACGGCGCTCTCCGCGATGAGGATAACGTCTTTGAGAAAGGCGGGGGGAAGTCCCGCGATATGCAGATAATTCCAAAACTGCGCGTCCGTGCTCACGGCAAAGTGGGGCGTAACGCCATTGTCCGCCAAAAACCGCAGGGCCGTGTCGCAGGCAACGACCAGCGTCCGCTCGGAAAGGGCTTTGATGTGGGGACGCAACTCGTCAAGCGAAGGGCCCGCCGCGACCAGCAACGCCGGAAACGGCAGTTTTCCGGCAAAATACCGGACGCCGGGCAGATCGCGCAAGGAAACGAGGTTCCGCCGGTTGTTCCGCTCCCATAGTTTGCCGAATTTTTCCTGGGTCGCCTGATTAATACGGTCTTTCGCGGCCCACGTCTCAATAAGCCGTTCCACCTCGTCATAGAAATCGCCGTCCAACTCGCACAACGCGCGGTTTTTGATGACAACCCCCGTCTTTTTGACCGCCTCAAGCCCGGCGAGTACCGCATGGGAATCGTCGCTTATCACAAAAACAAGGTTTTTCCGTGCAAAAAACGCGGTCAAATCACGGCTTTCAAGCGCGGTGCGAAAAAGTGCCGTGCGCCGTTCCACGATGAGCAGGGGCGACAAAGCATCAAGCCGCGCGGCCGCCTCCGCCGTCCAGCCCAAGCCGAACCCCAGCAACACGACAGCCTCCTGCCCGGATCGCCCCGCGCCAAGACTGGCCGCGACAAGACGTTCCGCCTCCCGCTGCGGATCACGGGGCGAATGAACGTGGCGGCCCGCAATAATAGCCGAGACCGCAGAGACCGCCGGAACCGCCGCCGGGCTTGCCGAAGGCGCCCTGACAGCCGCCGCGACGACCGTCACCCCGTCAGCCGTCCACGTTTCGGCGGCCTTCGCCAAAGCCGGAAACCGCACCCGAAGCGCGGCAAGATTTTTCTCGTATAGCTCGTGACTCATGTGCACCCGTTATTCTACCATATAACCGTTGGCAGAGAGCACCTATGCAGTTAGGGGGTGGAAGTCTCCCCCCTCGCTCCAGACACGCGCTCCGGTCGGTAGCACCTCCCTCCGCTTGGTCTTCCGCTACCCCCCTCTGCGGTGGGCCGCCCCCCGCAACGCCCCCCATCCACGGCGACGACTGAATAGTTGAGCCTGTTCCAAAACCACCCCCCGTGGTGAAAGTGATCCGGTGCCCCGGCGGTCTCGCGGGTCATTTTGACACACTTTTCACGCTTTTTTCTTTGTTGCGTCAAAATGACCCAAAAAGACACACCGGACACATCGTCATGCTACCGCCTAAACAGGAAAAGTCCAACGCCGCCGTTTTGATAAATTATTATACCATATAAACTTAGGCAAACAAACCGCATAACCGCCAAGAAGGACCTTAATCTGGCACGCCTTTTGCTATACTATTTACAAGCGCGTGAGACGCGGTGAGACGAATGTTCACCCGATCAAGGCGCAAATCTTATTTTTTGGAGGTGTGTTATGAAAACACTAACCGTCTACAAACCTTTCGATTTTGAGAATGCGATTGACGCATTCGACCGTGACTTTCACGGTTTCAGCCCGCTCGCGGAAATGGGCCGCGTGATGAACAACCTGTTCGGATACCCAGGCCAGTCGCCGGCATCCGGGTCGTTGGTTCGCCTCCCCGCCGTTGATGTGGAAGAGACCGACAAGAGTTATGTGCTTGAGGCCGAGCTTCCCGGTTTTGCGATGGAGGACGTGAGCGTGAACCTCGACGGTGGCACCGTCACGATTGAGTCCAAGAAGGATGAGACCGTGGAGAAAAAGGACAAGCAAGAAAAGAACTTTGTCCTTCGTGAACGCCGGAGCCGCTCGTTCAGCCGGAGCTTCAAGTTGCCGGAAAACGCCGACCCCGACGCGATCAGCGCGTCCTTCAAGAATGGGTTACTGACACTGACCATCGGCAAACGTACCGAAGCGCAGAAGAAGACCATTCAGATCGAAGGCTAACCTTTGGAGACATCGGCACGTGAGTGCCGGTGTCTCTCCCTCCTAAACTATTTCCCCGCCCCCTGCACACCCCACTCATGCCCACTTGCAGGGGGCTTTTTTTATTTAAAACCCATCACGGTTCTATTGGAGACAGGCTCTTTTATCGCATATCCCTTATCTTTTATAATGGGCCTATGTTCGTCAATTCGGCGGGCCGGTTCAACTGCGGAGGGCGGTGCAGTTTCCGTGCCGTCATGGAAGAGGGAAAGCCCGTCCGCCTCGTGTTCAACCCGGACAAGACCCCCTGTGTGAAACAGTGCCCGCGCCACGCCGGGTACCTCGACACCTTTCTCTCGGAGGATCGGTTGCGCTACCCGATGAAGCGGACGGGGCGGCGTGGGGACGGCGCGTTCACCCGTATCTCCTGGGAGGAGGCGGTCGGCATCATCACGGAAAACTGGAAGGCGGTCAAAGAACAACACGGCCCCGCGTCCCGCTATGTGAACTATTCTTCGGGGGTGAGCGCGTTGGCCCGCCCCGATTACTTCGCCAAACGGCTCCTTGCGCTGGACGGCGGGTTTCTGGGCAAGTACAACAGTTATTCGACCGCCTGCACCGCCTTTGTAACGCCGTACATCTACGGCACGACACTCACCGGTTCAAGTTCCGTGTTCCTTGCCCAATCGAAGCTCATCATCCTTTGGGGGCACAACCCCGCCGAAACGATCTTCGGCGCATACTTAATGGAAAACTTAATCGCCGCAAAGAAGGCCGGCATTCCCATCGTCGTCCTTGACCCGCGCCGCAACAGGACCGTAGACAAACTCAACGCCCGCTGGATCCCAATCCGGCCCGGCACGGACGGCGCGCTCGCCTGCGCGATGGCCTACGAGATTATCCGCCATCACCACGAAGACCGCCGCTTTCTTGACACCTTTTGCGAGGGCTTTGACCACTATGAAGATTACCTTGCGGGCACAACGGACGGCGTTCCCAAGTCGGCGGAATGGGCCCAGGCGATCACCGGCATCGAGGCGGAAACTATCCGGGGGCTCGCGCTCGAATATGCGGACGCAAAGCCCGCCGCGCTTCTTTCAGGCTGGGGGCCGCAACGGACGAGCAACGGGGAACAGGGCGTCAGGGCCATCGCCACGCTCTGCTGTGTGACGGGCAATATCGGGAAAGAGGGCGGCTCGGCGGGCGGGGTTGGCTATGTCAAAGGCCGTTTCCAGCCCACGCTGCACGCCCCGCCGAATCCGGTCACGGAGGCGATCCCCTCGTTCACCTGGACGGAAGCGGTCGACCGGGGCGCCATCAAGATGATCCTCAACTTAGGCGGGAACACGCTCGTCAACCAGCATTCCGACGTGAACCGGACCGCCGCGATCCTCCGCGACGAGTCAAAGTGCGCGTTTATCGTCGTGTCCGACCTCTTCATGACTTCCAGCGCCCGTTTTGCGGACGTGCTCCTTCCGGCGACCTCGTTTCTTGAGACGGCGAACATCACGATGCCCTGGGAAGAGGGCGATTACCTTCTGCACACCAACAAGATTGCCGAACCGGTGGGGGAAAGCCGCTTTGAATACGATTGGCTGTGCGAGGTGGCGCATCATCTGGGCCTTGCCGCGGCGTTTACCGAGGGGAAGCCGTCGGTTGACGACTGGCTACGGAGTGCTTACGAGGACCTGCGGACGGTTGAGCGGGAACTGCCGCCCTACGAGACGTTTCGCGCGGACGGCGGTTATTTCTATACGCAAAAGACGGCGCACACGGCGTTCAAGCAACAGATCGAGGACTTTGCCCATAACCCCTTCTCCACGCCGTCCGGCAAAATCGAAATCTACTCCCGGCGGCTCGCGGCAATGGCGATCCCCGGCATCCCCCCGATTCCCGCCTACACGGAAGGCTTTGAAACCATCCACGACCCGCGCATCACCCGTTACCCCTTCCAACTCATCGGCTGGCACACGAGGCGGCGCTGTCATTCGATCCACGACAACAACCCCCGCATGGAAACGCTCGACCCGCAGTGTTGCGTGATGAACACGGAGGACGCGGCGCGTTACGGCGTGCAAGACGGCGACCCCATCGAGGTGTTTAACGACCGGGGCCGAATACGGATCACGGCGCGGGTGACGGATGGCATCATGCGCGGCGTCCTTGCCATCGCGCAAGGGGCGTGGTGGCAGCCGGACGCGGAAGGCATCGACCGCCGGGGCAACATCAACACGCTCACCACCCTCCGCCCTACCCCGCTCGCGCAGGGAAACCCCCAACACTCCACCCTGGCCGACATCAAACCACCTGCCGTGGAGGCGAAGTTGGGCGGATTCCGGCAGGAAAGCGCAACGGCACCCCCTTCGGGGAAGAGCACGCCCAAGTAAAAGGGGGAAGTCTCCCCCTCGCTCCAGCCGGCGCAAAACCGCAAGCCCGGTACCGGGCTTGCAGTTTTGCGTCGTCTTCCGCTACCCCCTCTGCGGGGACAAAACCAGTATGGTTTTGTGGGCGTACCCCAAGCGTCCATGGACAGACGCAGGACTGAGTACGCCCCGGCCCGGAAGCCCGAAGTAGGACGCGGAGGGCTGTAGGGCAACCCCCCGCAACGCCCCCAGCCCCTCAGGGGCTTCCCTTGGGCCACCTGCCGTGGAGGCCCTTGGGCGTGTCGTGAGGGGAACGGGCCGAGGCCCCCTTCGGGGGAGAGTACACCCCCCGTCATTGCGAGCCGAGCGAAGTAATCCAGTGTGAGGGCCTCCCCCAGGCCACGTGGGACACCCTCACCTGGCCAGGGCAGGCACCCTACCTAGGGTGAACACCTCACTCTAGGTAGAGTGCATACCTCACTCTACCTAGATTGGACACTCCCCTCTGCCTAGATTGGCCGTTCCCATCTACCTAGCCCCGGCTCGGACAGGCCCCGGGCTTGCGCGCACGTCCGGGGCCATCCGTGAACGCGCTTTGCGGCATGCCGCTCGCGCCCGGACGGGGGTGGGCAGTCTCCCCTACCTAGGGTGGACACGCTACCCCGGTCGGAGGGCTGCTCCAGCCCCGGCTTCATTCTCCATTTTCAATTAACCATTATCCATTCGCCGCAGGCGCAACCCCCGTATCTTTTACCGTTACTGCGCGGGTATCGCAATCAGCGTGTCGGACGTGGTGCCGATGTCGCTGCCGCCTGACTGGGACACGCCGCCTTTGGTGTAGGTTCCGCCTGTGCCCCACTTAGCCGTACTATCCCGTACCTTCAGCGCCGCGCCATCTGCCGCAGTGTTGGCATTGCCGCCTTTTGGGGAAGAGCCGTAAATCGTGCCGCCCTCCATGGCGAATTCTCCGTGCTCCACTTTCACGCCGCCACCTACGCTTCCCTCTTCGCCTTGTTGTGCGTGGTTGCCCGAAATCTCACCGCCTTTCATCGTGAACAGTCCATACCGCACCTCAACGCCGCCGCTTGCGGCCCATTTATCACCGATGCTGGTGTTGCCGCTAATCGCGCCCCCTTCCATCGTGAACTTTCCATACCTCATACCAACGCCGCCGCCTTCGGGCCATTTATCACTGGTGCTGGTGTTGCCGCTAATCGCACCGCCTTCCATCGTGAAGACTGCGGACGCTTCACCGATATGCACGCCGCCACCGCGGCCTCCCTCTTTGCCGTTGGCGGTGTTGCCGGAAATCGTACCCCCTTTCATCGTGAACTTTCCCTCCCACACAGACACGCCACCGCCTTGGGCCCATTTATCAGTGATGTTTGAGTTGCCCGTAATCGAGCCGTTTTTCAGGATAAATACGGCCTCCTCTCCATCAATTCGCACGCCGCCGCCGCCGCTTCCTTCTTTGCTTTGTACGCTGTTGCCGGAAATCTCACCGCCTTTCCTGGTGAATACAGACCCGGAACCAACATACACACCGCCGCCACTGGCAACTTCGGCGCCTTTTGCGGTATTTCCCGAAATCTCACCGCCTTCCATCGTGAACGTCCCCTTGTTCACCTTCACGCCGCCGCCTTCGCTCCCTCGGCTGCCGTTGGCGGTGTTGCCCGAAATCGCGCCGCCTTCCATGGTAAACAATCCGCCCTCCCACACGCCGACACCACCGCCCTCAGCCCATTCATCGCTTGAGCGGGTGTTGCCCGTAATCGCGCCGCTTTTCAGGACAAACTCGCCGCCGTTTGCTATGTCGACAACCGGCCTGTCGTTGTCCGGCAATCCAACCAGCGTAACCCCGTCAACAGTGAGTTTCTTGCCTTCCCAAATACCGAGGAGGCGCCCCTTGCTTTTCAGGCTGATTGTCCCGCTCCCGTTGATAGTTGCCGGGCTTGCCGCCGCGCTGTCAATGTTGATGCCCTCCGCCTTCGCGTTCACCGTGCCGTTCACGGTAAGGGTTGCACCGTTGCCGAGCTGGAGCGTCTCTTTTGTCAGGTCAAGCGTAACGCCTGATGGAACCGTGAGGGCGGCGTTTTCGAGCCGCACGCCCCCCGTGAGCGTAACCGCATCGCCGCTCGCCGTTGCCTTCCCCGCTTCAAGAGCGTTGATGTCCGCCGCCAGTTTTGCCGCCGCCGATGGTTCCGCCGCCTGAGCCGTTCCGTTCGCAGACCCACCGCCCCCTGGATTCGTGGGCGCGCTCGCGCACCCCGCCAGAACCAGACCACATACGAATGCCAGCGCTATTGCCGGCATTCCCGCCAAAAGTTTTTCGTTTGTCATTTCTTTACTCCTTGTATTTGACAACAAAATAAGTTCCCCCTATGGGGAAACGGGGAACAGGGAACCTGCGCCCGAAACAACGCTCAACAACGGCAGGTCCAAGCCCGGCAGGAAAAGCGGGCCTGACATGCAGGGGAAGCCGTCTAGGGACCGCCCCAGGGCATCGGCGTTTACTCTGAGAACAGTGCCTCATACAGGAAATCCGAATCCAGGGCGGCATGCATCATCCGGCGTTTGGCGCTCACCCGTTTCTTTTCCATCCTCATTTTCCTCAGCCGGTGTAACGCCATCTTCCGCAGGATATTCAAATTCAGCGCCGCATTCCCCGTCCTCACCCGGCACTCGTCTTCCCGGAATACTATGTCCAGCATCCAATGCAACTGGTTTTCTACCGGCCAATGCCCGCGCAGGTATTTCAAGCATTCCTCCGCCGAAAAATCACCGCTGCAGATGTAATACCGGCCGGTTTGCACCGCCTCTTTCCCCCTTTGCTTCCTGAA
>JAISZQ010000221.1 GCA_031269165.1 Spirochaetaceae bacterium | reverse complement strand
ATAATACTGCCGGATCGAAAACGCTTTTATATTATTATTTGAGCTTGTTCCAAAACTCGGTTAGTTTTGGACAAGCTCTTGGAAAAACTGGTCAAAAGCCCAGTTTTTCCCCTAAATCTCAGGAAGCTGTTCCAAAAACTGAAGTTTTGGAACAGCCTCAATCTATAATATTGGTCTCAAATGTACTCATAAAGACATCATCGCTCGGAAAATTATTTTCGTTTGTTGCTATTTTTCCAGAAACAAGTGTAATTGTTTTATTTTCTTCATGATATATAAAATTAAAATAAAAAGTTCCCGCAATATCCCCGTCATAAAAACCTGCATTAAAAATAGGCTGTTTGGGTAATTCTATAAAAGGCTGCGATCTAAACTGGACATGAAAAATCTCCGTTTCTCTTGACAAACGAATTCTTGTTGAACGAGATAAAATCTTGTCTAATTTTTTTATAACGTCATCTTTGGAGCATAAAATGCTATATGAAGGCTGTTCATCAAAATAATATTCCTTTTCACCGATTCCTATTGCAAAAGCATTTATTCGATAAGAGAGCGTGAGTATTACTAATAACGTCAATTTCTTTACCATGTTCTGAATATACATTATTTTCATGCTTTTGTCAAGCAATTTTGATGCATTTTGCTTAACTACCGCATATACGAACTTCTTCATCTATACCACCCACCCGGCATACCGGCCTGTTACCTCGGTGAATGGATAATGGAAAACGGCGCGTTCTCACGAACCTCATGGTTCCCGAAGAATCCGCCGTCATTTCCCCGTTCATTCGCGGTAAACCGTGATTACTGTTCCAGTTTTGCGGACATTTTGATATTCTGCTTGAAATTGCCGAAATGTTCTCCAAAAATATTGATGCCGCCGACATATTCGCTGTCTTCCTTGACCCCGATTTTAAAAGAGATGTAGTCTCCTTTGGTTACGTTCAGCGTTTGCATCGTTAAATCAGAAGTCTTTCTCCCGTCACCGAAACAGCCTTGCGCGTTAATTTCCAGATGATGCAGTTCCCCGTATTGGGTCGCGCCGTTTGGCCACCAGTCTGGATTGTAAATACCCCGTTTATCGCCGTAATCGCCGGCGCAACGGAACGTGTAGACTTCCCGGTGGTTAATCCAAATGGTTATGTCACTGGGCCAGTCGTTGTTGTAGCCTGCCGCTTCCGAACAAACCTCAAACGAAAAACGCACCTCCAAAACTTTTTCCGGTTTCAGGATGTGGTTTGGAAAGCGGTATTCAAGAAATCCCGAAGCGAACCACACCAGTTGGGCGTGAATCCGGTTTGGGCTGAAAAAGGAATTGCTTGAGTCCTCTATGCCAATATAGGTGCGTTTTCCCGCGATTCCGCAGGGCTTGGCGACAGAACAATCGAAATAGTTCCCCAGGGGCATACTGTACCCCACGTCTTTGGTTTGCTGTTTGGTTTTGTCCCGGTGAAACACGTTAAAATACAGATCTTCTATGAGTACCGCGCAGGATTTTTGAGTTCCCCGCAATCCTGGTTTTTTTTGAATAAAAATAAGGCCCGCTTCCTCAAGAACCTTGATGTGCAGAGCGGCGGAAGAAAGGGGAAGGCCGAATTGGTCCGCCAGCTCGCTAATATTGATGGATGGATTTTCCGCGATGATGCAAAGCATTTTCAGCCGCACCGGCGATGAGAGCGCTTTGAAAACCAACGCCGCTTCTTCCGGCCGGTTTATATCCAAATTAACACGGTTTTTCACCTTAAACTTTCCCGCCGGACGCAAACGGTACGCCACTACTCCCCTGTTTCCATAGCGCAACAAATTTTTCCCATGCGGTTTTCTCGCCTCTGGCCTCGCTACGTTTCTCCTACGCGGTGGTCAGTCCGAGCCTTTCCAGCACTTCATCTCACTCTGCTTTCTTGTTCCCCATTCGATATACCTCCTCGAAAATTTTCGGGTTGGCTATTAACAGGGTGTACCTATACGCGCCCAGTTCTGTCTTATACTCCCCGCTTTCATCCAGTATAGCGTCCGCCGCCTCGGCGTTCAAGTCATCGCTTAAGCCCTCAACAGTACCCGTCCCCGTCCGTCATTGCGAGCGAAGCGAAGCAATTCCGTGGGATGCCGGGAACGTTGCCCTTTCTGGATTGCTTCGTCGCTTCGCTCCTCGCAATGACGGGTAGCTTGCTAAACAGTACCCGTCCCAGAAGGCGTGCTCTGCGGTGGTGTTATCCCCGTTGGTCGCCGCTTACTCAACAGTACCTGTCCCAAGAGTCGTGCTCTGTGGTGTGGCTATCTCCGCTGGGTATTGCTTGCTAAACAGTACCCGTCCCAAGAAGCGTGCTACCTGGTGTTGTTATCCCTGAGCCGCTCGCTAAACAGTACCCGTTCCAAAGGAGGCGTGCTCTGCGGTATTACTTCCCCGTTGGTCGCTGCTTGCTCAATAGTACCCGCCCAAAAGAGGCGTGTTCTGCGGTATTGTTATCCCCGTTGGTTGCCGCTTGCTCAACAGTACCCGCTCCAAAGGGCGTGCTCTGTGGTGTTGTCGTTCCGGCCGGGTGAACACCACCGTAAGGCGGCGGCTACCTTCGGTAGCTTGGCTACCCTAGTCAGTACCTGTCTGCGGTAGCACAGCCGCCTGTAGGTGATGTTCACCCGCCATACCGACACGCTATCATAGTAAATAGTACTAAAGATTCCTCCCCCCCCCCCACGGCTACCGACCCGCTATCTTATCAAATAGCACTAATCGTCAGAGAGACAGCGCAACGCCGACAATTCATGCGGAGTGAGTAAACGGGACACGCCTTCCGGCAAATCGCCCAGAAGCACCGGGCCGATACGGACGCGCCGCAACGAGGCAATGTGGAGGTGAAAATGGGAAAACACGCGCCGGATTTCCCGGTTCTTGCCCTCGACAAGAACAACGGACAGCGTGTTCGGGGCAATCCGCCGGATCGACGCGGCCCGAAAGAGTGCCGTCTCCCCGGTTTGCGCGTCCTCAAGGCTTAAACCCTTGACAAACTGCGCCGGAAGCACGTCGGGAATGGGCCGCGAGGCCTTTACGACATACTCCTTTTCGATGTTCGCGCTGGGATGCCCGACCTTTGCGGCAAAGTCACCGTCGTTGGTAAACAATATGAGGCCGGACGAGGCGTAATCGAGACGGCCGATGCTGTAGAGCCGCTCCCCGATACCAGCGGGCAACAGGTCAAGCGCGAGAGGCCGTCCCTGCGGGTCGGAAGACGCGCAGATGTAGCCGGGCGGCTTATGCAGCGCGAGGTAATGCGTCACGGTTTCGCGCCGCACGGGAATCCCGTCAACGCACACAACATCGCCCGTTGCCGCCTTCGTGCCCAGTTCGGTAACCACGCCGCCGTTCACCGTTACGCGGCCTTCGAGGATGAGCCGCTCGGATGCCCGCCGGGACGCGACCCCAGCATGGGCCAGAAAAGCTTGGAGGCGTTCTGACGGACGTTCTGGGGAACGTTCAGCAGGACATTCGGGACGCTCAGTCTTGTATGAGTTCAAATTTTTCCGCGTCCGGTTCGTCGAGACGGGGCAGGTCGGCGATGCTGGCGAGGTGAAAAAGATCGAGAAACTCTTTCGTTGTCCCGTACTGCACCGGCTTTCCCGGCGCTTCTTTTTTCCCCGCCTCACGGATGAGGCTCCGTTCCAAGAGCAACCGGATCATGTTGTCGGCACTCACCCCGCGAATCTGCTCGATCTCGGCGCGGGTCACCGGCTGCATATAGGCGATGATGGTCAGCGTCTCGACGGCGGCCTTCGACAGTTTCAGATGGTTCTTCTTGCCGTAATGCTCGCGCAAAACGTCCCAGTGTTCCTCTTTTGGCGAGAAGAGAAAGCCGGCGGTCGTCTCCAGCAACTCGATGCCGGACGATTCCGCCTTGCACCGGGCGCCGATCTCGCTCAACGCAAGCGAGACGGCGTTGTCCGGCAACCCGGTAATTTTGACGATGGTTTCGGCGGTAACCGGACTCGTTTCCATATAGAGCACGGCTTCGACAAGCGCGGTTTCTTTATCCACGATCGGCCGCCCTTATCGAGATGTCGCCAAAAAACGTGTTTTGGTACACACAGATCATGCGTAGTTTCATGGCTTCCAGTATAGCAAGAAACGCGCAAACAATATCCATAAGGGAACCGTGGCGGACGACAATATCCTCGAACAAACATTCGCCCTTGTCCCGAACAAGCTCCTCGATCAGCGTCAGCTTCTCGTTTATCGAAACCTCCTCGTAAAGATCGATGATCTGCTCCGACGAGAGGTTTTTCATCAGCGCGTTAAACGTCTTCAAAAGTTCCCAGACCTCGATCTTTTGCCACATCTCTTCGTTTTCAAAGGGCAACGTCCGTTCCAGTTTCTTTCGTTCGATGATCCACTCCGCTTCCCGCTCTTTTTCTTCCATGAGTTCCGAGAGTTTGCGGAACTTTTGATACTCGATGAGCCGCTCGACCAGTTCAGCGCGCGGGTCTTCCGCTTCATCCTCGCCGCCGAACTCCACCGGCAACAGCATCTTCGACTTGATGTAGAGCAAGTTCGAGGCCAAGAGGTGAAAGTCCGCCATGTCGTCCAGCTCAAGCTGCGCGGCGATCGTCACATAGTGTATGTACTGGTCGGTAATCTCGGCGATGGGGATGTCGTAGAGGTTCACCTCGTTCTTTTTGATGAGAAAGAGGAGGAGGTCGAGAGGACCGTCAAAATCTTTCCGGCCCCCTTCCATCACGCGAGGAATCTTAAACGTTTTCTTTAACGTTCTCTCGTTGACCGTGCTGCCAACCGTGCTGCCAACCATGTTATTTTTTACGGGTAACGGCGAGACTCGCCCCTGAAATTCGCGCGTTAATCGCGCTGAGCGTCGTTCGGGCGGTGTTGGCCCGTTCAACCACGTCACGGTAACGGTTGGCCGCTGCCGCCGCTTCCGCCTCGCCTGCAACGCCTTGCGCGTCTTGATAATCGCGGTCGATCTCGTTCCAGTCAAGGGTCAACTTGTTCTTTTTGCCCTGAGCGATGGTGGAATCGGTTTCCCCGACCGCATTACGCAATGCGGCAAGCGCGTTAGCCGAATCATCTTTGGCCCGTGCGGCCTGAGTCCTCGCGTCATTGATCGCTTTTTCGGCCCCAGTCTGGGCTTCTGCGGCATAACTGCGGGCGGTGTCGTATCGTTTCGCCTGCGCTTCCGCCTCCATATTGGAAAGCGCTTCACGGGCACGGGCAAGTGCCGAGACCGCATAGACCACGACATCGGGATCGTTTTCCGCCCGCGTTACGGCGGTACGCGCGGCTTCCATCTCCTCGGTGGGCGGTTTCGCGCACGCGGTAATCAGAATCGACGCCGCCAATGCCGCGATAACCCCTGCGGCAATCATCCAAACTCTGTTCGCTTTCATATTCATCAAACAACTCCTTGCAACAAAAGTCTTGAGCCCCTCATACTCTAAAACTTTTTCAGTTTTATGTCAAATTATCGGCATCTTTCGCCGATAATTTGAGAAAATATTATTTGGTAAGGTTAGGATAACGTGTCGATATGCCGGGGGAATCTTTGGTACTATTTATTATGATAACTTGTCGGGAGGCCGGCAGCAATACCAAACAGCATGTCTCTTGGGACGGGTACTGTTTAGCGAGCAACAATCGACGGGGACAGTCACGCCACGCCTCTTGGGGCGGGTACTGTTTAGCGAACAGCAACCAACGGGGATAACAACACCGCAGAACACGCCTCTTTTGGGCGGGTACTGTTTAGCGAACAGCAACCAACGGGGATAACAACACCGCAGAGCACGCCCCCTTTGGGCGGGTACCGCTCAGTGAGTGGCCCACGTCATTGCGAAGTGAGCAGGGTGAAGCAATCCGGACGAGGCGGTCTCCCCACTGGATTGCTTCGCTCGGCAATGTGCCGCTCGCTCGCAATGACGGACGGGGGCGGGTACTGTTTAGCAAGCGGCAATTGACGGGAACAACGATACTGCGTAGCACGCCGTTTTTGGGCAGAGAATCGAGGCTTGCTGGAACGCCGTCTTTGCCGTGAAGCGGAGCGGTTAACCGGGCGGAAACACGGAGGAAAACGTGAATTGGGACGAAAAAGATGCTTCCGATCCTAATCCAGCCAAGCGGGGGCTGCCCCAAGCGGGCGGGGACAGACCTCAGCCGCAATATTTGCGCGAAAATCGTCTCTCCAACGCCTGTTTTTCCGTTTTCCCCCGCCGCGCGCCGCATTTATCCGTGTTTCCCTGCCCCGGCACACCGGAAATGGCCCGAAATTCGCTTCTTTTTCGCCTTTTTCCCAGTGGCGCGGGCAGACCTCTCCCAAGGCCATCGGCCAACGATGGCCCGCCGTCTTTGGATGAGGACACCGAGGCTGTATGTAACGTCATTTTTGCCGTAAACCGGGGGCTTTGCCCCCGGTTAGCCGGGCGGAAACGCGGGGGAGGGCGGGTTTTTGGGCGAAAAACTCGTTTTCGCCTCCCATACCCCCGTCCTCAGGCTGTCCCAACTCAGCGCGTAGGCCATTGCCTCCGGTATTGGTGTCTTTGCCTCCGCCACAACCGCATCCCAGTCCACCTCTTCCGCCTCAGGCGGCGGCTCCCCCGCCAGAATCTCCGACCAGTACCGCTCTCCCCAAAGATGCGCCTTCCTTCCCGTCCGAATGTTAAAGCGGAGGGAGAACGTTTGCTTCATCCACTGCATAAT
>JAISZQ010000217.1 GCA_031269165.1 Spirochaetaceae bacterium | reverse complement strand
CATGAAACATCCTCTTTTTTGTCCGCGAATGAACGCGAATGTTCACGAATAATTCTTTTGTATTCTAATTTTGATTGACCGAAATTGATCAGCAAACCTAATTCCAGATTTGACGCTTTTATATAATTAAGTACTTGTGCATAGTGTTCTGTATTTAGCTTTGACAAAGCCTTTAGTTCGACAATAATTTTATCATAACAGAAGAAATCGGCAATATACTGTTTCACAAGCAATTGTTTTTTATAATAGATTGGCAAATGGAATTCTTTTCTTGACGGTATGTTTTGTAAAGCAAATTCCTTTTCCAGTGCCTCCTGATAAACCGCTTCAAGAAACCCTGAACCAAGTTCATTGTGGACATTCATCGCAGCCCCGAGTATGGCATAGACCTCATCCTTATATAACAATTCCATTTATCGTATCCCTATTCGTGTTAATTCGCGCTCATTCGCGGACCCCATTTGCCCTATTTTAAGGTAATGCACCGGAGGAAATTCCTTTGTCGGTTGGGGGATAAACACATCTTCGCCGACATCGGAAAAGAGAGGCATGGAGTTGTTTTCAGCGTGGTAGAGCAGTTCAAAAAAAGTAAAGTCCCGGCGTTTTACCATGCCGCCCATAAACAACGACCATTCCGAGAATACAATGGGCTGAGGATTGTCTTCCACTGTTTGCAGGGTGAGCGCGTTGCCCCATATAATGTTTCGCTCCAGTATGTATTTGACCGTATTCGGAAGATCGTCGCTTTGGAAGAGGCCGAAACCGTTGATATATTGAGTGGTAAAATAGTTGTAGAGGCGGTTGCGGCACTCAAGGACATTGTCTTCCAGTATATCTATCCCGTAGAGGCTTGCGATGGCGGAAACGGTGTAGCGTTCATATTCAGCGCGATGTTGCGTAATCGCCCGGCCTTTTCCGTACCGGGAGGCGATTTTTGCCAACTTACGGGCAAGGACTTCGACAAGGAAATTGCCGTTGCCGCAGGCGGGTTCAAGAAAACGGGATTCTATGCGTTCGGTTTCCGGCTTTACCAAGTCGAGCATAGCATTCACTTCACGCTTGGCGGTGTAGACTTCGCCGTAGTTGGCTACCCGCTGTTTAGAGACGGTCTGACAAGCGGATATATGAGATAATGTGCTCATTAATCAACGGTCTCCTGCGCTACGGAATTTCGCATACTTTTCCTGCAATAACGCTCCTTAGTTTAAGCCTTTAAGGCAAAGAATTTTCTTCTCAGCGGAACAACTGAAGGCGCGATTTTTTATGTTTCCAGTTTAGACGGCAAAGAGCGTTTTGTCAATGATCCGCATTGCCATAGAGGGCACAATCTGCGGTTAAGAATCCATTTCTGATGTGTCCAGGCTATTCCCCTATTGTTACCGATACTCTTCCCAAGCCTTTATCTCGAGCGGATATGTTCCCGCCGGATGGTTCCGGTAAAACGCAAGCGCGTCGACAAACTCTTTGGCGCACTTGATATTGGTAAACAGGGGGATGTCGAAGTCCACCGCCATCCGCCTGATTAAAAAGTCGTTTTTCAGTTCCCGCTCGCCGTTATTCTTGGGGATATTGATGATGAGGTCTATCTCCCGATTTTTAATCGCGCTGGTGATGTTGGGCTCTTTCGGCTCAAGCGGCCAGAAAAGCGGCGTTACGGCGATGCCTCGCTTGTGCAAAAACTCAGCCGTCCCCCTTGAGGCCATGAGCGTATAGCCCATCTCAGTAAGTTTTTGTGCCGACTCCACAAAGTCCAGTTTTTCTTCGAGCGTTCCCGTTGACAATAATATATTTTTTTGCGGGATTTGATAGCCGACCGAAAGCAGGGCCTTGAGAAAGGCATCGTGCAGGTTCTCGCCGATACAGCCCACCTCGCCGGTACTTGCCATCTCGACGCCGCTCACCGGATCGGCCCCGTGGAGGCGGGAATAGCTGAACTGGGCGGCCTTTACGCCCACCCAGCCTAAGTCAAGGCTGGACACGTCGGGCTTGGCGACCGGTTCACCCAGCATCGCCCGCACGGCAAGGTCGATCATGTTGACACGGGTCACTTTCGAACAGAAGGGAAAACTCCGGCTCGCCCGCAGGTTGCATTCGATGACACGGATGCGCCCGCGCTGGGCGAGGAACTGGATGTTGAAGGGCCCCGTGATGTTGAGCGCGAGGGAAATTTTTTCCGCTATGCGCCGGACGTTGCGGATGGTTTCGATATAGAGGCGCTGGGCGGGTAGCGTTACCGTCGCGTCTCCTGAATGAACGCCCGCATTTTCGATGTGCTCGGTGATTGCGCTGTAGAGGATTTCCCCGTCTTTGGACACCGCGTCGATCTCGATCTCTTTCGAGTTTTCCACAAACTTGCTGATGACGACGGGATGTTCGGCGGAAACATCGGCGGCAAGCGACAGAAACCGCGCAAGGCTCGCGTCGTCCCACGCCACGTTCATCGCCGCGCCCGATAGCACATAACTGGGCCGGATAAGCACGGGGTAGCCCACTTTTCGCGCGAAAGCTCGCGCCCCTTCGCCGTCATGCAACTCGGCCCACGCGGGCTGTTCGATACGCAGCGCGTCCAGCAGTCCCGAAAACTTATTCCGGTCTTCGGCCTTGTCGATGCTGCGCGGGTCAGTCCCGTAGATGGGCACCCCGTGCGCCGCCAAGTCCATTGCCATGTTGTTTGGAATCTGCCCGCCCATCGAGAGGATCACGCCGTCGGGCCGTTCCGCCTCCCAGATGTCGAGCACCCGTTCCAGCGATAGTTCCTCGAAGTAGAGTCTGCCGCACATATCGTAGTCGGTGGATACCGTTTCAGGGTTGCAGTTGACCATGATCGTGTGCCGGCCAAGTTTCCGCGCCGTTTCCACCGCGTTCACGCAGCACCAGTCAAACTCGACGCTGCTCCCGATCCGGTAGGCCCCCGACCCGAGGACGCACACGCCCCGCTCCGAGGGCTGCACGTCATTTCCGCCGCCTCCGCTTATGCCGTTGTACGTCATGTAGAGATAGTTGGTCTTGGCCGGATATTCCGCCGCCAGCGTGTCGATCTGTTTCACGGCGGGGACAATCTTGCGTTCGATGCGCTGTTTACGGACGGCCGCCTCGGTAGTACCCGTGAGCGCGGCGATGCGGGCATCGGAAAAGCCGAGTTGTTTCGCTTGCCTGAGAAGATCAGGCGTTTTTGCCCGGAACAGGTCCTCGGTGTCCCGCACCCGGGCTATTTTTTCGAGGAACCATCGATCGATGCCCGTTTCGCGGCTTATTTCGCCTACCGTCCAGCCTTCCTGCAAGGCGCGGTAGATGACAAAGATGCGGCGGTCGGTGGGGCGGCGCAGTTCTTCGCGGATTTCCCGGCGGGCGTGCGTCACGAGGCCGGAAAACTTGTCCTCGCCTGAGAGACCGGGGGCCCCCGTGCCGGTCATGCGGAGGGCTTTTTGCAGGGCTTCCTCGAAGGAACGGCCAATGCTCATCACTTCGCCGACACTTTTCATCTCGCTCCCGATACGGCGTTCGACGTTTTTGAACTTGGCGAGGTCCCAGCGCGGCGCTTTGACCACACAGTAGTCGAGGGCCGGTTCAAAGCAGGCTTGGGTCACGCGGGTGATGCGGTTTTGTATCTGGGGAAGGGTAAAGCCCAGGGCAATCTTCGCGGCGACCCAGGCTAAGGGATAACCGGTGGCTTTCGAGGCCAGGGCGGAACTGCGGGAGAGGCGGGCGTTTACCTCGATGACGCGGTAGTCCTCGCTGCGCGGGTCGAGGGCGTACTGGATGTTGCACTCGCCCGCGATGCCGAGGTGGCGGATCACGGTGATGGCGATGCGGCGCAGTTTGTGGTATTCGCGGTCGTTGAGGGTCTGAGACGGGGCGACGACGATGCTTTCGCCGGTGTGTACGCCCAGCGGATCGAAGTTTTCCATATTACACACGGTTACGCAGTTGTCGGCCCCGTCGCGCACCACCTCGTATTCGATCTCTTTCCAGCCGCCCAGCCACTCTTCGATGAGTACCTGCGGCGTTCCCCCTGCCACGCCGCTCTGGGCAAAGGCTTTGTCGCACCGCTTGCGTAACTCGGCTTCGTTCCGGCACGCGCCGCTCCCCGACCCGCCCAGCGCGTAGGCGGCCCGCACCATCACCGGGTAGCCGATTTCACGGGCGGCCCGGATCGCGGCATCGGTATCGGACACGGCGGCACTGCGCGGCGAAAGAACGCCGATCTCGTTAAGGCGTTTCACAAACCGTTCGCGGTCTTCCGTGTCCTCGATTGCCCCGACCGGTGTCCCCAGCACGCGCACCCCGTACTTGGCAAGCACCCCCTCGCGGTTAAGGGCCACCCCGCAGTTGAGGGCCGTCTGCCCGCCAAACGAAAGCAGGAGCCCGTCCGGCCTTTCCTTCTCGATGACCTTCGCGACAAATTCAGGCGTCACCGGCAGGAAGTAGGTTGCGTCCGCCATGCCCTCGCTCGTCTGGATGGTGGCGATGTTGGGGTTGATGAGTGCCGTGGCGACCCCTTCCTCGCGCAACGCCTTCAACGCTTGGGAACCGGAGTAGTCGAACTCTCCGGCCTGACCGATTTTGAGGCCGCCTGACCCCAACACGAGGACTTTTTTTATGCGCGGGCTTGTTTCTGTTGCCGAGTGTGCCGACTGGTTCATAGCGGGCTTGAGTATACCACGGAACGGGATGAGAGATAAGATGCAACAATTCCGATTTCAAAAAAAGGGGGAAAGCCTTCCCCTGTCACGTCAGCATCGGGACCCCGATCAGGCTAGTGCGCTACGCGAATGGAGAATTGAAAATGGAAAATGTCGTCATTGCGAGGGCGCAGCCCGAAGCAATCTAGTGTGAGGGCCTTCTCCGTCTGGATTGCTTCGTCGCTTCGCTCCTCGCAATGACGATGTTACCACGCGGCTCGCAATGACGATGCTACCACGAACCGCGCGAACCAACACGGGCAACCCGTCATTGCGGCGAGCCCCTCGTCATTGCGAGGGCGTAGCCCGAAGCAATCCAGGGAGAACGCCCCTCGTCTGGATTGCTTCACCAACGGCAACTATGTTGCCGCGGGTTCGCAATGACGCGCGCCCATTATCCATTCGCACCCCGTGCGTGTCCATCTCCAAAGCACGACATTATCCATTTTCAATTTACCATTTTCCATTCGCGTAGCGCGCACCCCCCTTGACAAAGTTTTTCGCCTGCGGTATACCTATACCCATGATTGCCCGGCAACAGTGCCGGGGTATATAAGAAAGGCTGGTTATGCAAAAAAGATTGACTTGTACCCATACATTTTCCGCGCTTTTCTCCCGTCTGAGGAGACCCCCCCCCCCTCAAACGGGGCTTTCGGCCACTTAACACCCCTTTTCGAACCTCTTTAGACCTTTTCCCCGGGGTTTTCCCGGCATCTTCCCTTTTCAATTATCCGTTGCCCTTTCGCCCCAACAGGGCGTCGCGCGCGCCGGAATCAGCGCTCATAAACACAGCCGCCCTCCTCCTCAAAACCGTAAAAGAGGGGCGGCCCGTGGACGGCGTCCCGTTTTTGTCAGCCCCGGTCTCCTTATCCGGGGCGGGGAACGCCGTTCTTGAGCGCTGTTTCCGGCGCGTGCCCCCTTCGCGGAAACGGAAAACGCCCCCGGCGGCTCGCCCCGCAATGACGGGGGCCGGCCTCTCTCTTCCATCCCCGTCTGAACCGGCGCCCGGCACCGCCCGGGTTTTTTCTATGAACTTTTTGCCCGGCGCGCGCCCCGTCCTTTCGGGAGAATGCCGCCGGACGCCGGTTCAGGCGCGCGCGCAAGGCGTGTTT
>JAISZQ010000137.1 GCA_031269165.1 Spirochaetaceae bacterium | reverse complement strand
CCCCACTCCTTTTCCCGGTATTTTCCCGGCGAAATCCCGTAACGTTTCCTGAAAAGGCGGCAAAAATAGTTCACATCGCAGATGCCGCAAAGCACGGCGGCCTCCTTAATGCTCAGCCTTTCATCGAAAAGTAATCCCATGGCGGTTTTTAACCGCAGGTCTTCCAAGTACATCCGGGGGCTCGTTCCCATCTCTTTGCTGAAAAGCCGGGTAAAGCAGGAGCGGGACAGGTGCATTACCTTAGCCATCTCTCCTACGGAAATGTCCCGGCGCAGGTTGTCTTTGAGAAATTGGATGACTTCCGCAAAGGGCTGTTCCCTCAGGGGACGCCTTAAATCGCCTAATTCTTCCAGTAGCGTCATGCAGAGGCGGTAGGTATAACAGGAGTTGACAAAGGGATCGTTTATCTCGCCGGAAAAAAGTTTGTCCATCGTTTCATAGAGCAGGAAAAGCGTCTGCTTTGTTTTGTCTGTCTCAAGCACGTTCCCTAAATGCCGTTCTATCATTTTGGTAATCCTCAACGCTTCCCGGCCTATCATAACCATGAAAACGAACTCCCATGACGAGGAATCTTCGGGAAAGTAGTACTCGTGCGGGCCGGGAACGGAGACTATCATGAGCGAGCCGGGCAAGAGGTCGTGGGAACCGTTTTTTACGTTGATGCGGCCCCTGCCCGCGAGGGTATACTGCCACACCGCATAGGGCGGTATGTCTTTGGTTTTTCCATCATTGTAATAGTCCGTGGATGTTTCGATACTGTGGCCGGACAAAACGGTAAGGACATGGAGTGGGAATTTCCTGCTCGCGTACCGGGACGACAGGCGGGTAACGGGAAACGCTGAAAACCGGGAATCCACAACCGGGCTCATGAGTACAGTGTACCATAACAAGGGAATATTGGAAGCCTTGTTTTTCAAAAAGGTTTATAAGTGCTATAAAAAGCACATTTATCATATTTACAGGCACCCGGAGCCGGGTTATTCTTTTTTTTAACAGTTTTAATAAAAGGAAGATGTTCCAAGTTTTAAAACAGGTTCAAAGGAGTTATTGTATGAAAATTGCCTTTATCGGAGCGGGCAGCGTGGGCTTTACCCGTAAAATAGTTGCCGATATTTTGAGCGTTCGGGAATTGCGGGATGTTGAAATTGCGCTGATGGACATCGACGGCGCCAATCTGGAGATGATCTCCAATGTGCTGAGGCGGGACATCGAAGCCAACAGGCATTCCGCCGGCGGCCTTGATAAGGTGCGTCTTACCAAGACGGCGGATCGCCGCGAGTCTCTTGCGGGGGCAAAATACATTTTCTGTTTTGCCCGCGTTGGCGGACTTGACGCCTTCGCCCTGGATGTGGAAATCCCTCTGAAATACGGGGTCAACCAGTGCGTGGGAGATACCCTCTGCGCCGGCGGCATTATGTACGGCCAGCGCACTATCCCTGTGGTACGGGACATCTGCAAAGACATCAAAGAAGTGTCCGCGCCTGACGCGCTGTTTCTCAATTACATGAACCCCAATGCCATGAACACCTGGGTAGCCAACACCTATGGCGGGGTACAGACCTTGGGTCTCTGTCACGGGGTGCAGCATGGACACGAGCAGATCGCCAACGTGCTCGGGCTGCCTCTTGAGGAAGTGGACATCGTTTGCGCCGGAATCAACCACCAGACCTGGTACATAGCGGTGAAACACAAAGGCGTCGATATGCGGGGAAAACTCCTTGAAGGCTTCCAGAAACACCCCGAATACAGCAGGCAGGAAAAGGTACGCATCGACATTCTCGAACGCTTTGGCTATTACAGTACCGAAAGCAACGGACATCTTTCGGAATACCTCCCGTGGTACCGCAAGCGGCTCGGGGAGATAGACCGCTGGATAGATCATTCCGAATGGATACACGGCGAAAGCGGCGGCTATCTGCGCTACTGCCGGGAACAACGGGCAAAGTTTGACGAGGAAGCGAAAGCATACGCAACCATGGAACCGGCGGTGTATACACCGGAAAACCGCTCGTCTGAACATGGCTCATATATTATCGAATCCATTGAAACGGGCCGCGTCTACCGGGGTCATTTCAACGTGATCAACAAAGGGACGATTGCCAATCTGCCGCCGGACTGCATCGTTGAGGTTCCCGGTTATGTTGATCGCAACGGCATTTCTATTCCCCGCGTGGGAGACTTGCCCGCACCCTGCGCGGCGATCTGCAATCAAAGCATCGCGGTACAACGCCTTGCGGTGGAAGCGGCCGTTGAAGGAAACCCCCTTAAAGTGAAACAAGCCATGCTTCTTGACCCCCTCGTCGGCGCGGTGTGCAACCCGCCTGAGGTGTGGGCAATGGCCGATGAGATGCTCAAAGCCGAGGCGCAATGGCTGCCCCAGTATCGGTAACCTTTGTTTTCGTATTGACGATAGTATTCGGTTCAATGGTGTATGCGGCGGCGGTTATCCTTTATCCATGTTTTTAGTCTCATTAACCTGTTCACCGTGAGGAGGAAATCGGGCAAACATGGTTTGCCATGCAAACATAGTTTGCCTTGCAAACACGGTTTGCATGGGGTTTTGCAACAGGTTCAGTCGTCACGGTGATTGGGGGGCGTTGCGGGGGGCGGGCCACCCGCAGAGGGGGTAGCGTAAGAATTGCGGAGGGAGGGACGACCGGAGCAAGTCTGGAGCGAGGGGGAGACTTCCCCCTGTCAACAACTTAAGAATTTTGGTCCGCGAATGGCGCGAATAAATACGAATAATACATACCCATCAGCGCGTATTCGCGTACATTCGCGGACAAAAAACTAAAAATCTGTGTGATCCGTTGCCCACTCTTATATTCCATTGGCTTAAGTTGTTGACAGGGGGAGACTTCCCCCTTATGTTTGGTTTTGGAACAGGCTCAATTGACACAAAAAATACTTGACAGCCTTTTTGTTCCGTGCTAGACTGGAGTAAAAGTTCTTTGCGGGGCTGCGCGATAGGCACCCAGGGGATTCTTGATGAAATTTCCACGTCCAACGAAATTATGTGGACCAACCCAAGGAGGTTCCTTATGCCTAAGGTTAAACAACTCGTGCTTGCCGGTCTTTTGCTGGCTGTAGCGATTGTATTCAGACAGTTTTTGAGAATTCCGATTACGCCGACACTTCGTCTCACGCTCAGTTTTGTGCCGTACATTTTGGCGGGGTGGTTGCTGGGGCCGGTGTGGGCCGGTGTCGTCGGTGTTGTCGGTGATATTCTGGGGATGGTGCTCTTTCCTACCGGCGCTTTTTTTCCGGGCTATACGTTCAATGAACTGTTGACCTGTCTCATCTACGGCTTTTTCTTGTTCAACCGGCCGGTGGACAGGCGGCTTTTTGTCCGTTTGGTTATCAGTCTTGTGCTGGTGCATCTTGTTGTCCAACTGGGACTCAACACGCTGTGGCTTTCCGTTCAGGCAAAACAGGCGTTCATCGTACTTTTGCCCCCGCGAGTCATCGCGAATATCGCGCGTTTCCCGATTGAGCTTGCCGCCATGTTCTTTCTCCTGCGCCTTATCGAGAAGCCGGTGGATAGGTATCTGCGTACCAAGCCTGTTGCGCGTGACGATGACGACGGAACCGGTTCTCAAGAAACAGGTCAAGACAACGAGTCTTAAAACGATAAGCGTGCATACATGATTTCCGCCCAGAATGTCGATTACCGTTATCCGTCGGGGAAGCGCGCGTTATCCGGGATAAACCTATCCGTCGAGAGAGGGGAGTTTGTCGCGGTGGTCGGGCATAACGGTTCGGGGAAGTCCACGCTCGCGTTGCTCCTCTCCGGGCTGGAATACCCGACAAAGGGGGAGGTCACGGTAAACGGGATAAGCACGAGGCAAAAAAACCGTTTTCTCGAACTGCGAAAGCAGGTGGGCATTGTCTTTCAAAACCCCGAAAACCAGCTTGTGTTTGAAAAGGTGCGCGACGACATCACCTTTGGCCTTAAAAACATCGGCCTTGAGCAAGAGGCGATCGACAGGCGCATCGACGCGATAACGCGCAAGTTGCATATCGAGCATTTTACCGATTCGTTTGCGCTTTCGATGGGGCAAAAACAGCGCGTGGCGATCGCCAGTGTGCTTGCGATGGAGCCTGAGTGTATCATTTTTGATGAACCCACGGCGATGCTCGACCCCAAGGGAAAGAAGGAAATCCACAAGGTCATCGTCGAGTTGCACGAGCAGGGCCTTACCATCGTCTATGTGACCAACGTGATCGACGAGGTGCTCTCCGCCGACCGGATCGTGATCCTTGAAAACGGCGTGATAAAGGGCGAATACCGGCGCGGAGAACTTTTCGACAACATCGGCCATCTGCGGGAGGCAGGGCTGGAACCGCCGCTCATCATGGATCTGCTTTTCCGGCTGAAACAGCGGGGGGTTAACGTCGTTGTCAAAAGGTGGGCGATTGAGGATGTTGTTGACGAGTTGGCCGGGTATATTGAGCAATGCCGGGCTGGGCCGTCTGGGATTGAACAGCCCCCGACTGAACAGCCTCGAACTGAGCAGTCTCGGACTGAGCCGTACCGTGCGGTTCCCGGCGGGGTTCCCCATGGCGAATTGTGTTAGCCGTTTGCCGCGCTTCGCGCAATCGCGTAAAGCGCATTTGCACAAGGCGCGACAGACCGCCCGGTTTCTCTCGATTTTCGCGTATACAATTCTCATTTTCTTTGTCGACGGCTTCCTGTTTCTGGGATTTCTCGCGGTCAACATCGCCGCGATGATCGCCGCGAAGGTTACTCCGGGGAAGGCGTTGCAATACCTCCGCTCTTTTTTGCCCTTCGTGCTGTTGGCCGCCGTGGTGAACGTCGCGCTGGGATATGGGGAGGACGCGGTCAACCTTTCCGTCCGGCTCGTCCTCATCTGTAACATCACCCAGTGTTACAAAAAAGTGGTGAGTGCCGACGATCTGGCAGACGCGATAGCGATACTTTTTTCGCCGCTCAAAGTGTTTAACGTGGAAGGAAAAGACTTGGGCCTCGTGGTCTGCATCAGTCTCGCGTTTATTCCGGTGCTGCGCCGCGATTTCAACCAAATCCGCACCGCGCTTCGGGCACGGGGCATGAAAGTGACGGCCTCCACCATGAAATACCTTCTGAAGCCCTTTTTCATCGGCATCCTGCAACGAACCAACGAAATCTCCCAAGCTATCCGTACAAAAGGATATGACGGATAGCCGCTATCCGAACTAAGGGATACGACGGATAGCCGCTATCCGAACCAAGGGATATGACGGATAGCCCCCATAGGTGTCAAGAACCAGGGCAACGTCATCTACTTTGAATCGCCAAAAAATGACGGGTGTCACGGCATCATTCAAACGGTGGATGAGCTTGGGACCCGGCGTCGTTGGACAGGGAATCGGGGCGGCGGTAGCGCCGTTTTCGCCGCTAACCGGGGGCTTTGCCCCCGTTTCGCCGGACGGAAACACGGAAGAGAACGTGAATTGGGGCGAAAAAGATGTTTCCGAGCCCATTCCAGCCAAGTGGGGGTTGCCCCAAGCGGGCGGGGACAGCCCTCAGCCGCAATATTTGCGCGAAAACCGCCTCTCCAACGCCTTTTTTCCGTTTTTCCTCGCTGTGCATCGCATTTATCCCTGTTTCCCCACCCCGGCACACTGGAAACGGCCCGGAATTCGCTTCTTTTTCGCCTTTTTCCCGGTGGCGCGGGCAGACCTTTCCTTGAGGCCGTCTTTGGGCAGGGAATCGAGACTGCCTGTAACACCACCTTTGTTGTGAAGCGGGGCGGTTAGCCGGGCGGAAACACGGAGGAGAACGTGAATTGGGGCGAAAAGGCGTTTCCGATCCCATTCCAGCCGGACGGGGGCTGCCCCAAGATAACTTGTAGACCATGCCCGCCGGTACCGGCTTAGCCGCCTCCGCCGCAACCGCATCCCAGTCCACCTCTTTCGCTTCAGGCGGCGGCTCCCCTGCCAAAATCTCCGACCAATATCGGTCCCCCCAGACGTGCCCCGTCCGTCCCGTCCGAAAGTTGAACCGCACTGAGAACGTCTGTTTCAGCCACTGCATAATCTTGGGCAGTTTGAATCCTTCGGCGGGCTTGATATAGAACGTGAGCCACACCCCCTCAATCGCAAACCCGCGCATCTCGAAGGCGAAGCGCCCTTTCGCCTCACGGAGCACTCGATAAAAAAGCACCGCCGCCCACGCCAACTGAAACAAAGGCTCGCAGATATTAACCGCCGTACGAACCTCGTACCAGACATCCTCTGCCAATTCTCTTGGTAACCGCATAGCAACTCCTGTATAATAGATGGGGCTGTTCCAAAACCTCACGTTTTGGAGCAGCCTTGTACCCTCTCTATAAGGCGTTGCCAGCCGCATTGCTTTATTCTGACGGGAAAAAAGCGCAAAAAAAGTGAAAAAAGGTAAGGTTTTGAAACGGGCTCGGTACATTGCGGCGTGGAAAGGCCGTATTTGGTTTCGGTGCCTTACCGTAATCCTGTTTCCTTCACTGTTACAATCGTGTCGGGCTACTCTAGATGAGGCTGTTCCAAAACGTCAAGTTTTGGAACAGCAACCTTTAAAAAGTGCGGTTTCGTAAGGCTTTAGACTGAGAAACTGCAAAGCCTGTGGCTCAGCCTGTCAAAACTAACCGAGTTTTGGAACAGGCTCAGATCTCAGGAATTTTTACCACGAACCACAACGGGCCAAAGGCCCGTTGGGTTAATACTCTTCAAAATCATGCAAATTTTACGATCGTTGTTGGTTAAAAAAAAGTAAATGGCGTTGCCCTGCCGTGATTTCATGACCGCTTGACACTTTTTTTTCTTTTGGGGTATAATATATGTTTGTATGTCGATGGAGGATGTATGACGTTTAGCGAGCGGATGAAGAGCGTTTTTGAGCAGGGGGTTGAGGCCTCGAAGGGTATTGCCGCGAAGGCGGGAGCCAAGGCGCAGGATTTGGGCGAGAAGGGTGTGCTGAAACTTGAGATTCTCCAGCTTGAGGCGCAGGCCAAGAAGTGGGTGGAACGTTTGGGCGCGGAAGTGTGCAGGCTGTTTGTCGAACAGGGCCAAGAGTCGATTTCTGCGGACGATCCGGTGATCAAGGGCATACTGAGCGAGATTGGTGCGGTGCGGGACGCTATCGAGCAGAAAGAAGCGGCGATTGGCGGGAAACTTGAGTGAAAAACGCCTTTTTTTCGCGTGCCTACTTGACAAAATTTTTTGGTGCTTGTATAATGGGCTTCCCTGTTAATCGCGTGTTGTTTTTGGGGCGGTTGACACGGTAGGTTTTAAGGAGTAATGTTGTTATATGCCAACTATTAACCAATTGGTTCGTTTTGGGCGGAAGCAGGTGGCCGACAAGACGAAGTCGCCGGCGCTTCATTCCTGCCCGCAAAAGCGCGGCGTGTGTACTCGTGTTATGACGCAGACGCCGAAAAAGCCGAACTCGGCGTTGCGGAAGATTGCCCGTGTGCGTCTTTCTCACGGCACCGAGGTTACCGCGTACATACCCGGTATCGGTCATAATTTGCAGGAACACTCGGTGGTGCTCGTGCGGGGCGGTCGTGTGAAGGATCTGCCCGGTGTGCGTTACCACATCATCCGGGGGGCGAAGGATACGCTGGGCGTACAGGACAGGAAGCGGAGCCGTTCCAAGTACGGCGCGAAGCGGCCTAAGGCATAGGCGGGAAGAGCATGGGTAGAAAGAAGAAAACGATCAACAGGCCGATTGCGCCGGATCCTAAATACAACAGTGCGGTTGTTTCAAAGTTTGTCAACCGGATGATGTGGGAGGGTAAGCGGTCGGTGAGCATGGGTATCATCTACGAGGCTTTTGACGGCCTCAAAAAGAAAGATGCCGAGAAGGAGCCGCTTGAGGTGTTTCTCAAGGCGTTGGAGAACGTGAAGCCGATGATAGAGGTTAAGTCCCGGCGTGTCGGTGGCGCGACTTATCAGGTGCCGATCGAGATCCGCGAGTCGAGGCGGGAGGCGCTTTCGATGCGCTGGATTATTAACGCGGCGCGTTCCCGGTCGGGCAAGAGCATGGGCGACCGGTTGGCGGCGGAGTTGCTTGAAGCGTACAACAACACGGGTAACGCGTACAAGAAGAAGGAAGATACCCACCGGATGGCGGAGGCGAACAAGGCGTTTGCCCACTATCGATGGTAGTTTTCCCCTTGCAGGGGAATGGAAAATGGAGAATTGAAAAGGGAAAATGTCGTGTCGGGGAAACTGCGTGTTTCGCTTCGATAATTTTCCCTTGTCCATTTTTCATTTTCAATTCCCCAGAGGGGCGAAGGGGTTGTCTGTGGTTTTAACGGGGATTGGGTTATTTTTTTTGGCGTAACGTGAACCGCACCGGGTAGATGCGGGGCGTTACGGGGGCCGCGCCCCCGTAGAGGGGGTAGCGTAAGAATTGCGGAGGGGCAAAGCCCCGGAGCAAGTCTGGAGCGAGGGGGAGACGCGGCAACCTGTTGCCGTCCCCCTCCTAAGGAATGAAAATGTCGGGTTTGGAGAGTATGGGTATCACGCCTGTAATTTTCCCTTATCCATTTTTCATTTTCAATTCCCCGAAGGGGTGAAAGGGTGGGTACTTGGCAAAATTTGTGGAGTGTGCTATAATCGACACTCCCTAAAAGGATAGAGGATTAAGGAGAAGTATATGGCAAAGGATAAGTTTAATCGAAGCAAGACGCACATGAACGTCGGTACGATCGGCCACGTTGACCACGGGAAGACGACGCTTTCTGCGGCGATCACGATGTACTGCGCGGCGAAGTTCGGCGACAAGGTGATGAAGTACGAGGATATTGATAACGCGCCGGAAGAAAAGGCCCGCGGTATCACGATCAATACCCGGCACTTGGAGTATCAGTCCGACAAGCGGCACTACGCGCACATCGACTGCCCGGGGCATGCCGATTATATTAAGAATATGATCACCGGCGCGGCCCAGATGGACGGCGCGGTCCTTGTCGTATCGGCTCCGGATTCCGTCATGCCCCAGACGCGCGAGCATATCATTCTCGCCCGGCAGGTCGGCGTTCCGAACATGATTGTCTTCCTTAATAAGGTTGACCTCGTGGACGATCCCGAATTGCTTGAGATCGTCGAGGAAGAGGTGAAGGATGTGCTCACCGCCAACGGGTTCCCCGGCGACGAGATTCCGATCATCAAGGGTTCCGCGTTTGACGCGATGTCCAACCCGACCGATCCCAAGGCGACGGCTTGTGTCGAGGAGTTGCTCCAGGCGATGGACAGCTATTTCCCGGATCCGGTTCGCGACGACGACAAGCCGTTTTCGATGCCGATTGAGGACGTGTTCACGATTCCCGGGCGCGGCACCGTCGTTACCGGCAAGGTCGAACGCGGCAAGCTCAAGCTCAACGAGGACGTTGAGATTGTTGGTATTCGGGAGACGCAGAAGACGGTCGTTACCGGTATCGAGATGTTCAATAAACTGCTTGACGACGCGCAGGCCGGTGATAACATCGGGGCGTTGCTTCGCGGTATTGACAAGAAGGGTGTCGTGCGCGGGCAGGTTCTTGCCAAGCCCGGTTCGATCAAGCCGCACACCAAATTCAAGGGACAGATTTACTGCCTTTCGAAGGAAGAAGGCGGACGGCATAGTCCGTTCTTCGCGGGGTATCGTCCGCAGTTCTATTTCAGAACGACGGACATCACGGGGACGGTCAACTTGCCGGAGGGTAAGGAAATGGTCATGCCCGGCGATAACACCGAGATTTTGGGCGATCTGATTCACCCGATTGCGATGGAAAAGGGCTTGCGTTTTGCTATCCGCGAGGGCGGCAGAACGGTCGCCTCCGGACAGGTGACGGAAATTATCGAATAAGTATAGGCGGTGAATGATGGCTAAGGAAAGGATTCGCGTTCGGTTGCGCGGTTTTGACATTGAACTGATTGACCAGAGCGCGAAATCTATTGTCGGCGCGGTGACGAAGGCCGGGGCGAAGGTGACCGGGCCTATTCCGTTGCCGACGCGGATCAATAAGGTGACGGTGCTTCGTTCGCCGCATGTCAACAAGAAGTCGCGTGAGCAGTTTGAGATGCGGACGCATAAACGGCTCATCGACATTCTTGACCCGACGCCGGATGTGATGGACAGCTTGATGAAACTTGAGTTGCCCGCCGGTGTTGATGTGGAGATTAAGCAGTAAGCGGCTTCGGCTTGTTTATGGCGTATATTTGGAGACTATGATGCTGGGGCTGATGGCCAGAAAAGTGGGGATGATGCAATTTTTTACCGAAGAAGGTAATTTGGTGCCGGTTACCGTGTTGAGCGTGGAACCGAACCTCGTCGTCTCGAAGAGAGTTGAAGAGAAAAACGGGTACTCGGCCCTTGTCTTGGGGATTGATGACTTTAGAAAAGACAAGACGGGGAAGCCGCGTGTGTCCAAGTTGTACGCCGGGCAGTTCGCCGAGGGGATTACTCCCAAACGCGAAATTCACGAGTTTCGTGATTTTGAGAAGGACGTGCAAGTCGGCGAGTCGGTCGGCATTGAGATTTTTGAGGATGTCCGTTATGTTGACGTGACGGCGGTTTCAAAAGGAAAGGGCTTTCAGGGTGTCATGAAACGCTGGGGGTTCGGCGGCGGACGGGGGACGCACGGGTCGAAGTTTCACCGCGAGCCCGGTTCGACCGGACAATCGACGTACCCGCACAAGACGTTCAAGAATGTCAAGTTGCCGGGGCGTATGGGACGCGAGCGGGTCACGACCCTTTCGCAACGGTTGATGAAGGTTGATACGGAGCATAAACAGCTCCTCATTCAGGGGAGTGTGCCCGGCGTGAAGGAGGGTCTTGTGCTGGTACGCGAGGCCGTCAAGAAACGGTCGCCGGGGTTGGTATGATTATGAAGACGAAGGTGTATACAAAAGAAGGCGCCGAAAAGGGCGACATGGAGCTCGCCGACTGTGTGTTTGGCTTGCCCTACAACGAGGCGCTTGTGTGGCAGGCCGTTAACAACGAGTTGGCTAACCGGCGTCTCGGTACGGCGAATACGCTTGACCGGGGCGAGGTGCACGGGTCAAACGCGAAGCCGTATCGGCAGAAAGGTACGGGTCGCGCCCGTCGTGGTGATAAAAAGTCGCCGATTCTGGTTGGCGGCGGCGTTATTTTCGGGCCGAAACCCCGTGATTTTTCGTATTCGTTGCCGAAAAAGATGAAACAACAGGCGTTGAAGACAATTTTGAGTCTGAAAGTGCAGAGCGAAACGTTGAAAGTCGTCGAAGATTTTACGGTCGAGTCGGGAAAAACCAAAGACTTGGCGAAAATTTTGGAAAAATTCGGTGGGCGTGAGCGGACAACGATCATTGTGCAAGACGGGGACGCGCTGATTAAGCGGGCGGGCGCGAATATTCCTTATGTACACTTCCTTTCGTTCAACAGACTGCGCGCGCACGATCTTTTTTACAGCCGTAATGTCTTGCTTCTTGAAGGCGCGGCGCACGAACTCAATAAATTTTACGGGGGAGCGCAATGATCAGCATCGACAAGGTTCTTATCGCGCCCGTTCTCTCGGAAAAGACAAACCGTCTGCGTGAGAAAGGAAAATACGTCTTCCGCGTGGATCCGAAGGCGACCAAACTGGATATTAAAGAGGCGTGCCGACGGCTTTGGAACGTGCATCCTGAGTCCTGCACGGTGTGCAACGTTGCGCCGAAACCGAAAAAGCAGCGTTATAAAAAAGGCTATACAAGCGCGTGGAAAAAGGCGGTTGTGAAACTTCCCGAAGGCGAAAAAATTACCGTCTTCGAGGGCGTGTAAGGGTAGATGCATGGGTATCAAGACATATAAACCGACATCGAACGGCATGAGACAGCTCATTCGTCTCGATAACTCAGGGCTTTCGGACGTAAAACCTGAAAAGTCGCTTGTCTCCGGCAAGAAACGGGGGTCGGGCCGCGATTCCAACGGACGGATTTCTGTCTGGCACAAGGGCGGCGGGCACAAGCGGCGGTATCGGGATATTGATTTCAGGCGGGACAAGGTTGGTATTCCGGGTACGGTCAAGTCGATTGAATATGACCCGAACCGGAGTGCCAACATCGCGCTGGTGGCCTACGCCGATGGCGAAAAGCGGTACATCGTTGCGCCGCGTGAGCTTAAAGTTGGCCAAAAGGTGGTGTCCGGTTCCCAGTCGCCGATTGAGACGGGGAATTGTTTGCCGCTTGAGGATATTCCGCTGGGATTCACCGTCCACAACATCGAGTTGTCCAAAGGAAAGGGGGCGCAGCTTGCCCGGTCGGCGGGAACCAGTGCCCTGCTCGTGGCGAAAGACGGCGATTATGTTACCGTGAAGCTTCCTTCGGGCGAGATGCGTATGGTGTTCAAGAAGTGTACGGCGGTCATCGGTCTTGTCGGGAACGAGGATCACATGAACACGACGCTCGGCAAGGCGGGGCGAAAGCGCTGGATCGGTGTCCGTCCGACGGTGCGCGGCATGGTGATGAACCCGGTCGATCACCCGCACGGCGGCGGCGAGGGCAAGAACAAGGGCATTCATCCGGTTACCCCGTGGGGCCAACCGACGAAGGGTTACAAGACCCGCAACAAACGAAAAACATCGTCCCGCTTTATCGTAGGCAGGAAGAAGAAATAGGCAGGTAGGAAGTGTCGAGGTCGGTAAAAAAAGGGCCTTTCATCGAAAAGTCCCTCTATAAGAAGGTTCTCAGGCTGGGAAAGACAAACGAGCGGAAGATGGTAAAGACCTATTCCCGCTGTTCGACGATCATTCCCGAAATGGTCGGCATCACGATTTCCGTTTATAATGGAAAGATATGGGTTCCCGTGTACATAACCGAGAACCTCGTGGGCCACAAACTGGGCGAGTTTTCCCCGACGCGGTTTTTCCGCGCTCACGGCGGGTCGGATAAGAAGGCGGGTAAGTGATGGCACGTTACATAGCAAAGAGCAAGTTTATCCTCGTGTCGCCGCACAAGATTCGCCCGGTCGCGGATTTGATTCGGGGTAAGTTGTACACGGACGCGGTGACGCTCCTGAACAATATGCCGCACAAGGGCGCGAAGCTGATTGGCAAGACGCTGAAATCGGCGGGGGCGAACGCGCTGACCCTCAACAAGAAACTTGACGAGAGCATGCTGTTCGTGAAGACGATCGTGGTTGACGACGGCCCTCGCATGAAACGGATATGGTACCGCGCGCGGGGTCGGGCGGATATGCTTTTGAAACGCATGAGTCACATCACGGTTATCGTTGATGAAATAAGTAGGAGTTAAGAATAGTGGGACAGAAGGTAAACCCGAACGGCTTACGGCTTGGTATCAATAGAACATGGGGTTCGCGCTGGTATGTTGACCCGCGTGAATACGCCAACACGTTGCACGAGGACTTGAAGTTGCGCCGGCTCGTGATGGCTATGCCCGAAACGAAGGGCGCGGACATCGCCGAACTGGAGATTATCCGCCATCCGCAACGGATCACGATTGTGATTCATACGGCCCGCCCCGGTGTCATCATCGGTGTCAAGGGCGCGACGATTGAGAAGATCGGTCTTGAACTCCAGAAGCAGGTCACCAAGAAGGTGCAGCTCAAAATTAAGGAAGTGCGTAACCCCGACAACAATGCGTCGATTGTCGCGCAGAATGTTGCCCGCCAGCTTCTGGCCCGCGGTTCGTTCCGCCGGACGATGAAGCAGACGATTGGGAACGTTATCAAGAAGGGGAACGCCCAGGGCGTGAAGGTGCGGCTGTCCGGTCGTTTGGGCGGCGCGGAAATGTCCCGTACCGAGGAAGCGAAAGAGGGGCGGGTGCCGCTTCACACCCTGCGCGCGGACATTGACTATGGGTTCGCCGAGGCGCATACGACGTTCGGTTCGATCGGCGTGAAGGTGTGGATATACAACGGAATGAAATACGGCAAGGAGCAGAAGGAAGACGCGGGCGCGGTTGTCAAGAAACGCCGCGAGAAGCCTTCACCTAAAGCCATAGAAGAGGAAGAAAATGCTTAGCCCCAAGAGAGTTAAACACAGAAAAATACAGCGCGGGAATATGCCCGGCAACGCCACGCGGTGTAACACGATTGCGTTTGGCGATTACGGGATGGTCGCTCTTGACCGGATGTGGATAACCAACCGCCAGTTGGAAGCGGCCCGTGTCGCGCTGAACCGGAAGCTGAAACGCGGCGGCAAGGTGTGGATCCGCGTTTTCCCGGACAAGCCCTACACCAAGAAGCCGGCCGACACCCGCATGGGCAAGGGCAAGGGCGCGCCTGAGTATTGGGTCGCCGTCGTGAAGCCGGGAACGGTGATGTTTGAGATCGGGGGCGTTGAGGCGAAACTCGCTGCGGCGGCGGTCACGCTTGCCGGGGCGAAACTCCCGATCAAGAGCAAGTTTGTGGCGCGGGTTGATTTCGAGATTGGAGACTAGTGTGGGAATTTGGTTTTAAAAATGCCTGAGGGCAAATAAAGTATATTTTAAGGAGTTTTGTTTATGCAAGGCATTGTGGGTTTACAAAAAGAATTGGAAAGTCTCGGAATCGTTGCTATGGAAACCAATGGGCGGCTTACGGAAAAGGTCGCGCGGGCGGCAATTAAGGCAATTAAGGAAATAGATGCCGAAATGGACGCTGAGGAAGACGCTCGGATTATCGAGGAAATGCAAAGTAAGAAAAAACGTGATTTAGAGGCGGTTATTGATGGGCGGTAATTCTCTTGGGTATCGGTCTAGCGTTGAACGGGCGGTAGAAGTTTTTCGGCCTGTTTTGCGTGCGTTGCATATACGGGAACAGGAAAAACATACTACTATTCGTCTTGCACAGTTTTCCCAGCTAGAGTTGTTGGATTTGGATGGGTGGTCTATCAGTGTTCGGGCGATTGATCTTTCCGAAGAAAATTGTTATGGTATGTTTTCCGTGCAAATTGAGCCGGGAAATGATAAAAGAGTGAAATGTTTTATTTTTATCAAAAAATCTTTGTTTGATTCTCTGTCGGACAAGGAGGCAGGAGAGCGGATAAAAATAATCGGCGTTCACGAGTTTTGTCATTTTTTGGCCTTGCTTTACGCGATGACGGCGTTGTCGATTGACCGCGCAAGGGATATCCTTTTAGCGAGGTTGAAAAAGAAGACGGATAGTCTCAACAAGAAAGATTTGGAAGAGTTTGAGCGGGTATTTGTTGAAAAGAACTTTAACGAGTATTATGATTTACTCGGATTTAACGATGCCCATTATCGGCTTGATTGTGAAGGGGACTCTCCCAATTATCAGGAGCTTTTTTTGTATTTTTTGTTTTCGAGAGAGCTGTTGGAGACCGATTTTACGAAAGAGAAGCAGAAAAAGTTTAGGGATCTTGTTAAAAGCGGCAGGATGAAAGAGGCAGCTTCTCTGTTGAGTGTAAGCATCACAAAGATGGTATCTGAAAAATGGGTGAAACATGAAATCGCGGTACACCAGGTTCAAAAATGGTTGAGTGTTTATGTGCGTTAAGTTTGATATGATAGGATTGATTGATGAAAGACAGTTTTAAGAGTTTGAGCGCGGCGGAACTCAAGGTGAAGAAAGACGAGCTCTCCAAGAAGTATATGGATCATCGCTTTCAGAGGGTGATCGGTCATGTGGAGAATCCGCTTGAATCGCGGATTTTGCGCCGGAAGATTGCGCGGCTCAATACGCTGATCGCGGCGGAAGCGAGAAAGGCGAAGGAGGGGTAAATGGTGGCTGAAAAAACGACAGAAAAAGAGGCCCCCGGGTCTCGGAAGACGAAGAAAGAGTTTGTCGGCACGGTGAAAAGCGACAAGATGGACAAGACGGTTGTCGTTGCCATTGGGATTACGGCCCTCCACCCGCTGTACAAGAAGTACGTGCGCCGCGTGAAGACGGTCAAGGCGCATAACGAGGGGAACGAGGCGAAAGCCGGCGACAAGGTGCGTATTCTGGAGTGCCGCCCCATAAGCAAAGAGAAGCACTGGAACGTGGTCGAAATTTTGGAAAGAGCGAAGTAGGGACGTAGGGTAGAACGATGGTTCAGGTTGAAACATTTTTGAATGTGGCGGATAATTCGGGGGCCAAGCGGGTGCAGTGTATTCGGGTGCTTGGCGGGACGCGGCGACGGTATGCCGGAATCGGCGATATTATCGTGGTGGCGGTGAAGAACGCGCTTCCGGCGTCGGCCATTAAGAAGGGCACCGTTGAGAAAGCGGTTGTCGTGCGGTTGCACAAGGAATACCGGCGTCCCGACGGGACGTATATCCGGTTCGACGATAACGCCTGTGTTATCATCGACGCGAACAAGAATCCCAAGGGGAAGCGCATTTTCGGGCCGGTTGCCCGCGAGTTGCGCGAGAAGGATTACATGAAAATTGTGTCCCTCGCCCCGGAGGTGTTGTAGGTGATAACGGACTTTGCCTTTACACGGGGGAATCTTTTATCTATAATAGGGCGGTTGTTGTTTTTGTCGAATTCGAGGCGAAGGTTCCTAAACGACCGGAGACGTCAAATATTTATGAGAGAGGTGTTGTAAATGAAAACTGATTTTACCTTTACGCTGGGGCATATTCTCTCTATAATAGCGATGGTGAGCGCGGTTGTTATCTTTGTTGTTTCGTTGAGCTTTTTGTCGAGTTCGAACCGGGACGATATACGGGAACTCAAGGAGTCTGTCAGGGAAGTGCAGATGTCTATTAAGGATATGCAGACGGTGATACATTCGATAGACCGGAGAACGGCTGTGCTTGAGGAACGAACGGGGCGGAATACGGCTGTTGGTTTTTGATACATAACGGATAAGAAGGAAAGAGGATATGGCGTTGGTAACGGGACAACCAAAGATGAAACTCAGAAAGGACGACACGGTTCGTGTGATCGCCGGTAAGGACAAGGGGAAGAGCGGGCGGATTCTCAGGCTGGTGCGGAATAACGCGCGGCCGGGGCGTACCCGCGTGCTTGTCGAGGGGATCAACATCGTCAAGAAGGCAAAGAAAGCCCGCAGTCAGCAGGACCGGGGCGGAATCATCGAGATTGAAGCGCCGCTTGATGTGTCGAACGTGATGATTTTGTGCAAAAAATGCGGCCCGACCCGGATCGGTTACAAAGGTGAAGGGAAGGACAAGAAACGGGTCTGCAAAAAATGTGGTGAGGCACTGTGATGGCTGAAGATAAGAAGAAGCCCGCGAAGAAAGCGGCGAATACGACAAAAGGGGCGAGTGCTCCGAAAGCGGCAAAAGCGGGCGGAAAAAAGGATGCGGGAGGCGTTGCGGCGGTTAAGACAATTGGTGCCGGCGCAAAGGTAGAGCCTTATGCCGGGGTTCCCCGCCTGAAGAAGCAATATAAAGAAGAAATTGCTCCGGCGCTGAAAAAGGATTTGAATTACAAGTCGGCGATGCAGATTCCCCGGCTTGAGAAGATCGTGGTGAGTATGGGGATCGGCGAGGCGTTGACCAACAAGAAACTGCTTGACGTGGCGGTTTCCGAGTTGTCCCTGATTACCGGGCAGAAGGCGGTGAAGACGAAGGCGAAGAAGAGCATCGCCAACTTCAAGGTCCGCCAGGGACAGGAAATCGGCGCGGTGGTGACGTTGCGGGGGAAGGTCATGTATGAGTTTCTTGACCGGCTCGTGAACGTGGCTCTGCCGCGGGTGAAGGATTTCCGGGGAATCAATGGGAATGCCTTCGACGGGCATGGAAACTATGCGCTGGGGATTACCGAGCAGATCATTTTTCCGGAGATTGACTTCGACAAGATTGAGCGGGTTGCCGGGCTGAATATTGTGATTGTGACGACGGCGGGAACCGACCGGGAGGCCAAAGCCTTCCTTGAAAAGTTCGGTATGCCGTTCAGAAAGTAGGTAGGTTGTATGGCTAGAAAGGCGATGATTATTAAGGCTTTGCGGACTCCGAAGTACAAGACGCGCAAGGTGAACCGTTGCCGTGTCTGCGGACGCGCGCGGGGGTATCTCCGTAAGTACGAGATGTGCCGTCTCTGTTTCCGCAAACTTGCCAGTGAAGGGCTTATTCCCGGCGTAACCAAGGCGTCGTGGTAGGGAGGAGGAGCGATGAGTGTTTCTGATCCGATTGCGGATATGTTGACCAAAATGCGGAACGGCGCGGCTGCCGGGAAGGAAATGGTGACGGTTCCCTCCTCCAATCTTAAACTTGAGATTGTGCGGATTTTGAAAGCCGAAGGCTATATCAAGAGTTATGTGAAGGTTGGCGAGATCGGTCTTGAAAAGATAGACATAACGCTGAAATACGATGAGGCTGAAAACTCCGTGATACACGGTCTCGAGCGGAGATCCAAGTCGGGACGGCGGCAGTATACGGGCTATAAGTCGATGCCCCGGGTGTTTAACGGGTTTGGGACGCTGATCGTGTCCACGTCCAAGGGCGTTACGACGGGAAAGCAAGCCGTGGACAACAGGGTCGGCGGCGAAGTCATCTGCGGCGTGTGGTGAGGATAGTATGTCACGAGTAGGAAAGTTGCCGGTGGCGGTGCCCGCCGGGGTAAAGGTGAATTTCGCAGACGAGGTGATGACGGTTGAGGGTCCGAAAGGGAAACTCAGCCAGAAATATCAGAGCCTTATTTCCTTTGAGAACAAGGGTTCGGAGATTGTCGTGAGCCGCGCCAACGAGGAGAAGCAGACGAGGGCCTATCACGGCCTCTACCGGAATCTGCTCCGCAACATGGTGGTCGGGGTGTCGGCGGGTTTTTCGCGGGTGCTTCAGATCACGGGCGTTGGCTACCGGGCCGAGGTGCGGGGGGACATGCTTCTCATGAACTTAGGCTATTCGCAGGAAATCTATGTCGGCATTCCGTCCGACCTCAAGGTTACGGCGGACCCCAACGGCAAGGTTGAAGTTTCCGGCATCGACAAACAGCGGGTCGGCGAGTTTGCCGCCCAGGTACGAAAACTGCGCGGGCCAGAGCCTTACAAAGGCAAGGGAATCCGTTATGATGATGAACGCATCCGGCGCAAAGTCGGGAAGTCGGGAGTGAAGTAATGCTGAAAAAGATGCTTGATAAGGAGAGAAGGCGGCACGCGCGGAAGGTTCATATTCGCAAGCGTATCTCCGGTACGCCTGAATGTCCGCGTTTGTCCGTGTTTCGGAGCAACAAGGCGCTTTCGGTACAGGCGATTGATGATACGCGGGGTGTGACGCTTGTGTCCGCCTCGACGCTGGAGAAGGAATTGCGCGGTTTTAAGAATACCGTCGAGGGTGGGACGCAACTGGGCGAGATCGCCGGGAAGCGGCTCGCCGAGAAGGGGATCAAAACGGCGGTGTTTGACCGGAATGGGTACCTTTACCACGGCAGGGTGAAGGCGATTGCCGAGGGCGCGCGTAAAGCCGGGATAGCATTTTAGGAGTTTATAATTGGATAGACAGGCAAGAGAAGGCCGTGACCGGGATCGGGACCGCGGCGGCGAGAAAGAGTTCATAGAAAAACTCGTAAAACTGAACCGTACGGCGAAGGTCGTGAAGGGCGGCAGGCGTTTTTCGTTTTCCGCGCTTTCCGTGGTCGGCGACCGGAAGGGTAACGTGGGGTACGGCTTCGGCAAGGCGAACGATGTCGCCGAGGCGATCCGCAAGAGCGTCGAGAAGGCGAAACGTAACCTGATCCCGCTTCCCACGAAGAACGGCACGATTCCGCACCTCATTCAGGCGAATTTCAAGGCGTCCTGCGTGTTGCTGAAGCCCGCCTGTTCGGGAACCGGCATCATCGCGGGCGGCCCGGTGCGCGCCATCATGGAAGCGGGCGGCGTTACCGACGTGTTGTCCAAGTCTATCGGCGCTCGCAGTCAGTACAACGTGGTGAAGGCGACGTTTGCCTGTATCGAGCAGATGATGAATCCGCTCAAAATCGCGCATGACCGGGGTAAGCCGGTCAAGGAAATTTGGGGTTAATATGGCCGGTAAAATTAAAGTAACGTTGAAACGCAGCGTCATTGGTACGCTTCCCACGCAGAGGGCCACGGTGCGCTCGCTGGGACTGCGTAAGATCGGCTCGTCAAAAACGCACGAGGCAACAGAACCGTTGCTCGGCATGGTGAAAAAAGTCGCGCACTTGGTGGCGGTGGAAGAGGTTAAGTGATGCATAGTTTTGATATTCACGCGCCCAAGGGTGCCAACAAGAAGAAGCGTATCCTCGGACGCGGCCAGGGGTCGGGCCGGGGTACCACGGCGGGGAAGGGCAACAAGGGCCAGCAGTCCCGTTCCGGCGGCAAGACCTATCTCGGTTTTGAGGGCGGCCAGATGCCGCTCTACCGGCGTCTCGCCCACCGGGGCTTCTCGAATTATCCGTTTAAGGTGACGGCCGAGCCGGTGAATCTCGATGTGATTGAGAAAAAATATGCCGACGGCGAGACCGTTGACCCGGCAAGCCTTGTCGCGAAACACATTGCCAATAAAGGCGACGTGGTAAAAATTCTCGCAAACGGCGAGATCAGCAAGAAGATTACGGTGAAGGACGTGAAAATTTCGGCGGCGGCGAAGGAAAAAGTGATCCAAGCCGGGGGAACGGTCGTGGATTTTGTCAAAAAAGAGCGTCCACCCAAGGCAAACAAGAAAAAAGGTGAGAAAAAAGTAGATGGCTAACCCTTTAGTAAGTATATTCAGAGTCCGCGAACTCCGTGAACGCATTTTTTTCACGGTGGTGATGCTTATCGTCTTTCGTTTAGGGACGGTTTTGCCCGTTCCCGGCATCAATGTGAGTGTACTCAACGAATACTTCAAGGACCAGATTCAGACCGGCAACGCGATCATCGACTACCTCGACTTCTTCGCGGGCGGCGCGTTCTCCAACTTCTCGGTGTTTATGCTCGGCATCATGCCCTACATCTCGATGTCGATCATCATGCAACTGTTGCTCATCGTGTTTCCCAGCCTGAAAAAGATTTCGCAGGAAGAGGGCGGCCGGAAACGGATACAAGCATGGCAACGGTACGGCACGGTCGTCGTCTGTATCATTCAGTCTTTCGCCGTGGCCCAGTATGCCCAAGCCATTTCCCGAAGCGCAGAAAACCTGCTCAATATGCATATTGTCCCCTTTACGTTGCTGGCGATACTCACCGTTACGACGGGGACGATGTTCCTGATGTGGATCGGCGAGCAAATCACAAAACGCGGCATCGGGAACGGCGTCTCGCTGCTCATTTTTGCCGGTATCGTGGCGCGGCTTCCCGCGGCGGTGGTGGAACTCGGCCAGCAGGTTCGTTCCGGCAACCTTAACTTTGTCTTTGTCATCGTGGTGTTCGCTATTTTTGTCGCGGTTGTCGCGCTCGTGGTCATCGAACAGCAGGGACAGCGGAAGATTCCGGTGAACTATGCCAAGCGGGTGGTCGGCCGGCGTATGTACGGCGCGCAGAACACGTACATCCCGTTCAAGATCAACCCCTCCGGTGTCATTCCGGTCATCTTTGCCTCGTCCATTTTGATGTTCCCGCTCCAGATCGCTTCGACGATTGGCGGTAACGTCCCGTGGCTCAACGCCGTCTCCCAGGTACTCACGCCGCGTGGCCCCTTGTACAACATACTGTATGTGCTGTTGATTATATTCTTTGCCTATTTTTACACGCAAGTTTCGTTGAACCCGCTTGAGATCGCAAAAAATATCCGTGAAAATGGCGGGTCGATTCCCGGCATCCGCAGTGAAAAACTGGAAGAATACTTGACGAAGATTTTGAACCGCATCGTACTGCCGGGGTCGCTCTACCTCGCGTTGATCGCGATTATCCCGACGATTGTGCAATGGCTGTTCAACTTTCCCTCGTCGATTTCGTATTTGATGGGCGGCACCTCGCTTCTCATCATCGTTGGCGTGGATCTTGACACGATGAGCCAAATAGAGTCACTATTAAAGATGCACCACCATGAAGGCTTGACCAGAAAAGGTCATATCAAAGGAAGGAACCTGTAATGAAAGTGAGAACGAGTGTGAAACCGATTTGCGATAAGTGCAAGGTTATCAAGAGGCGCGGCATTGTCCGCATCATCTGTGAGAACCCTAAACATAAACAGAAGCAAGGATAAGGGGAAGTATGGCAAGAATCGCGGGGGTGGATGTCCCCAACAAACATGTTGATATTGCGCTGACGTATATTTTTGGTATCGGCCGCTCGACGGCGGCTGAAATTTGCGGGAAGCTCAGGCTCGATAAGAACACGTTGATTAACGATCTGTCGCCGGAAGTCTTGAATGATCTGCGGAAGCTCATTGACGCCGATTACAAGGTGGAGGGCCGCCTTCGCACCGAGATCGCGCTGAATATCAAGCGGCTCATGGATATTGGCTGTTATCGCGGCCTCAGGCACCGGAAAGGGCTCCCGCTTCGAGGTCAGCGCACGAGGACAAATGCCCGTACCCGCAAGGGCAAGAAGAAGACGGTCGCCGGAAAGAAGAAGGCCTAGCCCCGCAGGGGCTTTTCTTGGGCGCGGCGTGAGGTGAGAGGGTGTTTTTCCCCCTTCGGGGGTGGGAAAGCCTGTTTGCTGTGGAGGGGTCCGCAGGGGCTTTTCTTGGGCGCGGCGTGAGGTGAGAGGGCGTTTTTCCCCCTTCGGGGGAGGGAAAGCCTGTTTGCTGTGGAGGGGTCCGCAGGGGCTTTTCTTGGGCGCGGCGTGAGGTGAAAGGGTGTTTTTCCCCCTTCGGGGGAGGGAAAGCCTGTTTGCCAGCCGCGTCAATCCCAAGCCGAGGGCCGGGGGGACGAGTCCCCCAGCGGGGGGCGTTGCGGGGGGTTGACCCCCCGCAGAGGGGGTAGCGTAAGACCCTAAGCGCAAGCGGCGGTCTGGAGCGAGGGGGAGACTTCCCCCTTTATATTTGTATGATTTTTAAGAGCCGGTTTTGAGGCCGGTTAGATTTTATTTTTGGTAGGAGGAACGATGTTCGGAGGAAAGTGTGGCTGGTAATGTAAAAAAGAGAAAGGAGAAGATTAGCGTATACGAAGGGAACGTCTATATTCAGGCGACCTTTAACAATACAATTGTGACCATGACCGATCTCAAGGGCAACGCGATCTCGTGGGCCTCGTCGGGGGGGCTTGGTTTCAGGGGGGCGAAGAAGTCTACGCCCTTTGCCGCGCAAACGGTGACCGAAACAGCGGCGCAGAAGGCTTTGCAGGCCGGGCTTCGGGTGGTTCATGTGTATGTGAAAGGGCCGGGTATGGGACGGGAGTCCGCAGTTCGCGCCTTGGGGGGTTTGGGTATGACGGTGAAGTCGATCAACGACACGACGCCGATCCCGCATAACGGGTGCAGACCGCGCAAAACACGGCGCATCTAGGAGCGGAGGAACAATATGGCCAGATATACAGGTCCGGTTTGCCGGTTGTGCCGGGCGGAACAGAAGAAACTCATGCTCAAGGGCGAGCGTTGCAAGTCGGATAAGTGCGCGATGAGCAAAAAGCGTCCCGCGCCGGGGAAGGATCCTCGGGCGAGGGCGGGAAAGGCGAGCGATTACCGGATTCAGCTCCGCGAGAAGCAGAAGTTGCGCCGTATTTACGGGATGCAGGAGAAGCAGTTCCATCTGTTTTTCGAGCGGGCGTTACGCATGAGCGGCATCACGGGTGAGAACCTTTTCGTGTTGCTTGAACGCCGTCTTGACAACGTGGTCTACCGTCTTCGTTTCGCGTCCAGCCGGAGTCAGGCGCGGCAGTTGGCGCTTCACGGTCATGTGCTGGTGAACGGGAAGCGGGTGAATGTGCCCAGTTTCTTGGTGAAGCCGGGCGACGAGATTGCGATTAGAGAGTCCAGCAAATCCTTGACACTCGTCAAAGACGCGCTCAAGGAGTTTGGCAGGTCGGGTGTTGTGCCGTGGCTCACCCTTGACCCTGACGGAATGAAGGGAACGTTTGTTTCCTTGCCGCGGCGAAGCGACGTGACGGATCTTGCTGATATAAAAGAGCAGATGATCGTCGAATTCTATTCGAAGTAAGGAGATCCAATGGCCCGGAAGAACCTACTCAAAGGTTTCAAGCGACCCAAGGGTGTGCTGTCGTTCGTACAGGAACAGTCTGAGTCGAATTATGGTAAGTTTACTGCTTCTCCGTTTGAACCCGGTTTCGGTACGACGATCGGTAATACGTTGCGTCGTGTGCTTCTCTCGTCTATTCAAGGGTACGCGATTTCTGCGGTGAAGATAGCCTCGTATGATGCGGAAGGGAAGCAGCATAACATTTCAAGCGAGTTTGAGCCGATCCCGAATATTGTTGAAGACACGCTCGAAGTGATCAACAATATGAAAAAGATACGCCTCCGCCTCACCGACACGGATCTTGACAGCGAGACGGTTCTCTACGAATGGTCGGGCAAGAAGACGGTTACGTCTGCCGATTTTGCGATTCCGGGAAAGGTCGAGGTGTTTGGAAGACCTCAGCATATTATGACGCTTTCCGCCGAGGCGAAGGTCGAGTTTGAGGTGCAAGTCGATTTTGGCCGGGGGTATGTGCCTTCCGAGACCAACGCGAAATTCATCGAGATTATCGGGACGATTCCGATTGACGCGATTTATGCGCCGGTGCAGAAGGTGAAGTTTGCGATTCAGCCCTGCCGGATCGGTCAGCGCAACGACTACGACAAGCTGGTCATGGAGATCTGGACGGACGGGACGGTGCGGCCCGATGACGCGCTTGCGGAAGCGGCGAAGATCATCAAAGAGCACATGCAGACCTTCATCAACTTTGACGAGGCGGGCGATGCCGTCGTGGATGATGATGTTGAAGGTGACGAAAAGATGCGGAAACTGCTCGCGACGCCCATTGAAGAGCTTGATCTGACCGTCCGTTCGAGGAACGGCCTAGAACGGGAGAACGTGAGGACCTTGGGCGAGCTGATGAATATGAGCGAGGCCGACTTGATTCGCATCCCGAATTTCGGCAAACGTTCCTTGCAGGAGATCAAGGACAAGTTGAAAGAATGGAATCTTGAACTCGTCGGCGGTTTGGGGCAATAAAGGTCAATAAAGGATAGCACGATGAAACATTTACGAGGATTTAATCCGCTTGAAAGACGTAGTGCCCACCGCAAGGCGCTTATCCGCAATATGATGACGAGTCTTTTCAAGCATGAACGTATCACGACCACGAAGACAAAGGCGCTTGCCGTGAGGCGGGTGGCGGAGCGGCTCATTACCCGCGCAAAAGTGGATTCTGTCCACAACCGCCGTCTCGTGTCCGCCCGCCTGTATAACGAAGGGGTTGTCGCCAAACTCTTTAACGACATCGGTCCGCGCATGAAAGACCGTCCGGGCGGGTATACCCGTGTCTTGAAACTGGGCGAGCGGTATGGAGACGCGGCGGAGATGGTTATTCTTGAACTCGTCGATTATAAACTTAAACTTGAGGATGTCGAGGACAAGAAGGCCAAGAAGGAAAAGGCGAAAACGGAAAAGGCCGCAAAAAGGGCGGCGGGGGCATAAATGTCAAAAGCGCATAGAGGGAAAGGTATACGCGAGCTTGTTTCGGGCGGTCGCGGTGAATGTCCGGTTTGTAAGAAAAGAGGGGTGAAGGTTCTCTACGAGGTGGAATCCGGCGAAAAAAAGGTTAAAATCTGTAAAACCTGCAAGGCCGCGATGAAACACGGCAAGAAATCGCTTGCCTGACGCCTCGAGGTGAAGGCAGAGGCGAGGATGACCGATTGGCCAGAAATATTCGCCGCGCTCAACAAGTGGCGGAAAGACCTGTCTCTCACCGAGCCATCGGTTACGTTGGTTGCCGAGCGTTATGCCCGCGACCCGTGGGCGGTTCTTACGTCCACGCTGATAAGCCTCCGCACGAAAGACGAAGTAACGATCAAGGCATCCGCCGTGTTGCTGGCCCGGTGTAAGGGCCCGTCCGACGTGTTGGGCGCGTCCCAAGCGGAACTCGAAAAATGTATCTATCCGGCGGGGTTCTACAAAACCAAAGCCCTGCGTCTCCGCGAAATTGCCGCGATCCTCATCGACAAATACGAGGGCCGCGTCCCCGACACCCTCGACGAACTCCTCGCCCTCCCCGGCGTGGGCCGCAAAACGGCGAACCTCGTCCTCATCGAAGCCTTCGACAAAGACGGTATCTGCGTCGACACCCACGTCCATCGCATCAACAACCGCGCGGGCTGGCTCACCTCCAAATCACCCGACGCCACCGAGCTCATCCTCCGCGACATCCTCCCCCGCGAATACTGGAAGCCCATCAACGCTATCCTCGTGCTCTACGGCCAGCGCGTCTGCAAACCCATAAGCCCCATCTGCTCACGATGCGTTATTGCAGGCCATTGCGCCCGAAAAGGCGTGGGGAAAAGCCGATAACTTCATCACGGGGAACCGCGGATTTGCGCGGATTATGCGGATAAGAGCCTGTTCAAAATACCAGCAAAGGGGGGAAAGCCTTCCCCCTCGCTCCGGTCTTGCGCCCTACGCTACCCCTTTCAGCAGGGGCCAGCCCCCGCAACGCCCCCGAATCACAGCGGAGGGTTGCGTCTCGCAGGGTTTTTGAACAGGCTCTTAGCAGCGAAGCAATCAGGCGCCCCTTTGGGGCGAATGGATAATGGATAATTGAAAATGGAGAATGTCGTGTTTTGGAAACGGCGCGAAACGGCCCTGTCATTGCGAGCCGCGAAGCGGCGAAGCAATCCAGACAGGGAGGGCATTCACCCTAGATTGCTTCGCCCGGCAATGTGCCGCTCGCTCGCAATGACGGGGGAGCGTTGTCATTGCGAGCCGCGAAGCGGCGAAGCAATCCAGACGGGAGAAGGCATTCACCCTGGATTGCTTCGCTTCGCTCACAATGACGAGGGGCGTTGTCATTGCGAGACGGCGGCAACGTAGTTGCCGTTACAACATAGTTGCTGTTAGCGGCGAAGCAATCCAGACCGGGGAGGCCCTCACCCTGGATTGCGTCGCTCCGCTCGCACTGACGGGGAACCGCGGATTAGCGCGGATCGAGCGGGGTATAATCCGTGAAAATCCGCGTCAATCCGCGGACAAAAATGCTTCCCTTGTTGCGGTAATAGCCGTTTTTTCGTTAAATTTGCCTACTTGAAATTTTTTTCTTGATGTGATATACTTATAGTATGCTTTTAACACGGGCGCTAAAAACAGACTATGCCATTCGCGGCTACGCGGTAACTCATGTCCCCCCCCCCCAGCCCTTAATACAACAACGCAAAAATCGTGTCAAGCCCCCTCTGAAAACGTCCGCCTGTCATCTTTTATCTGAACGCGCCCTCAGTACGTTTTTATCCCGGCATCACTACACGTCATTTTGGTCGCGGACGAAAGGTGTTGCGTACTGGTAAGGAACATGATAAAATAACACAAACAACCCAAAGAGAGGGAAGGGGAAAAATGGTATTAGCACCGGTAAAATGCCCGCATTGCGGAAG
>JAISZQ010000136.1 GCA_031269165.1 Spirochaetaceae bacterium | reverse complement strand
TAAACTCGAACCCCAAGTTCCGGAATTTTTTCACAAGGTTAGGAACCACCATGGACTCAACCATATCGCCGAAACGGTGGCCCAAATCGCCAATCTGTTTGGCGGTTTCCTTGATCTGCACATCAGTCGCCTTGATCTGCTCGGCGACTTCCCTGTGCTTTTCCCGCAACTCCTGAAAAGCCCGGTCGTTTTCTTCTCTTTGCGCGTCAATTTTCTTTTGGCTTTCCCTGACCAGCGCCCAAACCTCGTCGGCAACGGCTCTCCACTCCGGTATCGTTTGTTTCGTACCCATAATGTGCCTCCTCCAGCAACTCTGGTAAATATAATCATTTTTTGGGCTGTCGGCAAGGGGAATTTGTCTTTTATCTCTTGAGGCTGTTCCAAAACCCAGCTAAAGGGGGATCGGCAATTTGCCGCGTCTCCCCCTCGCTCCAGCCGCTTTGCGTCTTACGCTACCCCCTCTACGGGGGTTTACCACCCCCGTAACGCCCCCGGACCACAGCGGAAGTGTGCATTCTGCGGGGGTTTTGGATCAGGCTCGAATTCTTCATTTGTTGACCGTGCCTCGGTGGGGGTTCCCGCAACATCCCGGCGCGGTTTGCACCGGAAAATAATCACCCGGGGAAACCGGGCAAAAGCCCGGTTTCCCCGCTCAATGCACGGTTACTTACCCCAGTTATCAACATTCTCCGGCGTAAGGAAGGCGATACCGGTATCGACAAACTTCGGTATTTGTACGCCGAGTGACGCCTGCCACATCATAAGCACCGACATCGAACCCTGTACCCGTGGAATGGTGCAGGAAGCGGCGGTCATAGTCCCGTCCTTCACAATGGCGATCATTTCAGGAAGATCCTCAAGCCCGACCAGCTTTATTTGACCGGCTTTACCCGCTTCCTTGATCGCGTTTGCGATACCGATAGGCGCGGCTGCATCACAGCAGACAAACCCGTCTATATTGGGATTTGCCGCGATGATTGCCGCAGCCTGTTGCTGCGCGGTTTGAATATCGTCAGCAGCTATGCCTTCCGCAACAACCGTAATGCCCGGATACTTCGCAAAGGTTGCCTTGTGAGCTTCATACCGCTCACGGTGATTCGGCGCAGTCGGTACGCCCTGCATGATGGCTACGCGTCCCTTGCCGCCCAACAGATTGACCAGGTATTCCGAGGCCATCTGCGCTTGCTCCCAGAAGTTGTTTCCCACCGCGGTAAGCCCCGAACCCTCCGGCACCGGCGCGTCAAAAATGATGACCGGAATCCCCTGAGCGCGAATCTCGTCAACCACCGCCTTGTTGCCGTCGTAATCCAGCGGGTCAAAGGCAATCCCGTCAGGACGGGTAGCCGCCGCCTGGGACAAAATCGTGTTTTGTTCCGCGACATCCGCCGCCGTTGGCGCACGGAAATCGACCGTAACCTTTCTTCCCAGTTGCTCGCTCAACAGAGCGGCCTCCGCCTGTGCCCCTTTGTTCACCTCGTCAAACCACGGATGAACAACTTTCGGCACGACAATAAAACGGAGTTCGGATTTCTCCACTGTTCCAGCGGTACTCACCGCACCTTCGCTCTTCTGACAAGCGCCCAGTAACAACACGCATGCCCCAACCACACCAATGAGTCCTACAAATTTTCTCATAACTTACTCCTCTTGTATTTTCTGTGTTGCAAACCGGTTTCAAACCAAAACGGTACTGAAAGCCGGTTCCGGGAAAAACGACCAATGTTTTCCCCATTAATCTACCTACCGCGTTTACTCCAAACCACACAATTTTGGAATAACCGCCCCGAAGCCCTTAAAACAACATACCTTCCCTGCCTTTTATGTCATATCACACCTCCTTTGCCCTCGCCGCGCCGAACACCTCGTAAAAAACAATTTTTCCCCAGAATGACATTGAGAGACAGCGGTGAAACACCTATGAAAATCCGGGGTTTTGGAAAAGACGCTGTTTATGAGCGCGGTTTCCGGCGTGCGAACAGATGTAATCACGAACCTCACAAACGAAGCAACGGCTGTGAAAGTAACTGTTCGTGTCTGTTTGCGTTGGGAGGTCTTGTGCCCCCTTGTGGTTAAAATGCTTGCGAAACGTGAAAACGGAAAAACAGGAAAAATCCCTGGAAAAGACGCTAAACTGAGCCTAAACAAGGTGTTTAGGAGCCAAAAACCTTCCCGAGGGAGGGCCGCGATAAGAAGGAGGGTCACGAGGAATGTATTTTGCGACAACACCAACTTATTCATATACAACTTTTGCCCTTTTATAACCAATGAAACTGCATCACGCCCCGGTATTCGAGGTATCAACTATACTTTACCACACCCGCACAGACTTGTCAAGTGGTACCCCAAAAAAACGTGAAAAATTTTTGAAGATACCCACCGATTGCGCCAAGCGGCGGCAGATTATGCGGATGAGGGCGGCGACGGTCTCTGTGGCGCGGATGGACGGGGCGGTTAGTCGGGCGGAAACACGGAGGAAAACGTGAATTGGGGCGAAAAAGGCGTTTCCGAGCCCATTCCAGCCGGGCGGGGGCTGCCCCAAGCGGACGGGGACAGCCCTCGGCCACAATGTTTGCACGAAAACCGTCTCTTCGAAGCCTTTTTTTCCGTTTTTCCTCGCCGTGCGCCGCATTTATCTGTGTTTCCCCGTCCCGGCACACCGGAAACGGCCCGAAATTCGCTTCTTTTTCGCCTTTTCCCTGGTGGCGCGGGCAGACCTCTCCCAAGGCCATCGGCCAACGATGGCTCGCCATCGTTGGCCGGGGAATCGAGGCTGTCGGTAACACCACCTTTACCGTTAACCGGGGGCTTTGCCCCCGGTTAGCCGGGTGGAAACACGGAGGAAAACGTGAATCGGGGCGAGAAAGGCGCTTCCGACCCTAATCCGGCTTGGCGGGGGCTGCCCCAAGATAACTTGTAGACCATGCCCGCCGGTATCGGCTTGGCCGCCTCCGCCTCGACCGCCTCCCAGTCCACCTCTTTCGCTTCAGGCGGCGGTTCCCCCGCCAAAATCTCCGACCAGTATCGGTCCCCCCACACGTGCCCCTTCCTCCCCGTGCGGAAGTTGAACCGGACGGAGAACGTCTGCTTCAACCATTGCATAATCTTGGGCAACTCGAAGCCGTCGGCGGGCTTGATGTAAAACGAAAGCGCGCAGCCCTCGATTTTAAGCCCGCGCATCTCGAATTTGAACCGCCCTTTCGCCTCATGGAGTACGCGGTATAGAAGTACCGCCGCCCACCACAACGGGAACAAGGGCTCGCCGATATTAACCGCCGTCTGTACCTCGTACCAGACATCTTCTGCCAATTCTCTTTTTTGTCTCATATCATATAGCCTCCGGCTATATATGCGGTTGTCAGCCCCGTTGCTTTAATCAAACACGAAAAAAGCGCGAAAAAGTGCAAAAACAGTGCGGTCTTGAAACAAGC
>JAISZQ010000125.1 GCA_031269165.1 Spirochaetaceae bacterium | reverse complement strand
ATTGCTTCGCCGCTAACGGCAACTATGTTGCCGCCGTCTCGCAATGACACCCTCACCTCTTATCCCTGAAATCCGCGTAATCTGGACCGCCATATATGGCGCGCCATCAGGCGCAATCTGTGTCCCATTCTTATATTCCCTTTGCTTAAGTTGTTGTCAGGGCCGTAACGCCCCCGAATCACGGTGAGGAAAAAACCTCGTGGGGTTTTGGAACAGGCTCACATGATTAACCCCTGCGTCTATAATCCCCTCTTGACACCACGCGCATTATCCTACAAAATAGCGGCTTTGGAGGCTATAATGTCAATACATATCGCGGCGAAGCCGGGCGAAATTGCGGAGTCGGTTATTCTTCCCGGAGACCCCCTGCGGGCCCAGTTTATCGCCGAAAACTTTTTGGAAAACGCGACACGGTATACGGATGTCCGCAATATGTTTGGGTTTACCGGCACGTATAAAGGAAGAAGGGTGTCCGTACAGGGAACGGGCATGGGAATTCCGTCGATTTCGATCTATGTGAACGAGCTTTTCAAGGACTACGGGGTCCGACGCGCCATCCGTACCGGAACGGCGGGGTCGTTGCAAGAGGACGTTGCCATTCGTGATATAATACTAGCAGTGGGCGCGTCCACCGATTCGGCGGTTAACGGGATCCGTTTCGGCGGCAGGTTTTTTGCGCCGTGCGCGAGTTTTTCGCTGTTGAAGACGGCCCACGACATCGCCGTCAAGAAAAATATGCCGATCAAGGCGGGGAACATCCTTTCTACCGACCGTTTTTACACCGAGGATCCCGACGAGTGGAAGTTGTGGGCGCAGTTCGGCGTACTGGCTGTCGAGATGGAGACGGCGGAATTATACACGCTGGCGGCAAAGTACCACCGCGAGGCACTCACGATTCTGACCATTTCCGACAGCCTGGTAACCCACGAGGCGACCTCAAGCGAGGAACGGCAGAAGACGTTTACCCGAATGATGGAAATCGCGCTGGAAACGGCAATTTCTTAATCGTTTTGGCCCAAGGGCTTCACGAGGGCGACGCAAGGAGAACGGGCCTCGGTTCCCCTCCGGGGAAAGGGAGCCGCGCTCACTCCCCCGAAGGGGGACCGTCGCCCGCTCGTACTACGGCGGGCTCCATCGCTTCCCCAGCAGGCGACAGCGCGAGATACATAATGGGAGAAAGAACATGGTGGCTCTATCTAACGTATCATTTTCCTACGATTCACGGCCGGTATTCAAAGGACTGACTCTTTCTTTTGGCGACTGCTGGACGGCACTCATCGGGGCAAACGGGACGGGGAAATCGACGCTCGTGAAACTCATCGCGGGCCGTCTCGCGCCTGATTTAGGCGGCATATCGCGCGGCGGCGAGGTTGCCGTCTGTGCCCAAGACCGCGAGACCGTGCCGGACTGTTTTTCCGACCCGGAAATCCTCAATAGCCGCGCTTTCTTCGCGCTGTTGGCCCGTCTCCAAATCGGCGACGACTGGGCGGGCCGATGGGACACCTTGTCGGGGGGCGAAAAGAAACGCTGCGTCATCGCCGATATTCTCATTCGTAAACCGGCCGTCCTCATTCTGGACGAACCGGCAAACCATATCGACGAGCCGACGATGCAACTGCTGGTACACACGCTTTCGACATTCGAGGGAACGGGGATCGTCGTCTCGCACAACATGGCCTTTCTCAACGCGCTTGCCTCGTCCACCGTGTTGCTCGTCGCCGGGCCGCCGGATGCCGGGTCGCGAGCGTTTTCGTTTGCCGCGCCGCCGGAAGAGGCGTTAGCCGAGTTTGAGAAAGAACAGGAAGGACGGCGGGAGCGCAAGCAACAGGTGGCCCTTGAGTCAAGGAAAGTCGAGCGGGCAAAGAAGGACGCGGTAGAGGAGGCGTTGCGGGAGAAAGACAAGCGGATGTCGAAAAAGCATCTGGACATCCACGATTCCGACACTCGAGGCAAGGTAAATCTGGCCCGTCTTTCAGGCCGCGATAAGACCGGCGGCAAAAAAGTCGCCGCATTGACGGCGGTGCTTGCAAAAAAAGAGGCGGATTTGCAGGGCATGGACGCCCTCGGCCTTCGCAAGACCGGAGCCGGACTCCGGGGCAAGAAGAGCGAGCGGCCCGTCTTGTTCTCTGCGGAAGCGGGCAGCATAACCGTCGCGGGCGGCGCGTACACGCTGGATCACCCCGCGCTGGAAGTGTGGAACGATTCCCGCATCGTCATCATCGGCGCCAACGGTTCAGGCAAAACTTCGCTCCTTGAACATATCCTTGAACACGTCGAACGACACACCGAACACGGCGGACATAGTGCGGCCCAAAACGGGCCCTCGTGCTGGTATCTGCCCCAGGAGTTGAACGAAGAAAGCCGCGAGGCCGCGCTCGACACATTACACACGCTGAACGAAAAAGAGAAGGGCGAAGTGCTGTCTTTAGTCTACCGGCTGGGAAGCGAGCCCTCCGCGTTTCTTACGACGCGCCGCTTGAGTCCCGGCGAGACCCGAAAACTCTTTTTCGCGGACGCGATGCGGCGGGGCGTCTCGCTCATCCTGCTTGACGAACCGACCAACCACATCGACACAGTTTCGGCGGATGCTTTGGCCGACGCAATCAAGGAATTTGAAGGCGCGGCGATACTTGTTACGCATGACCGCATTTTTGCTGAAAAGATAGGCACGGTTTTTTGGAGGATAGAACGCCACGGCGGCAGGGGGCACGTTATCATTGAGCAAAAGAGTACCATCGGGCGAAAAAATATCATCGGGACAAGGAGAAAAACATGATGCCGGCAAATGTCAGTTCCCGTTTCGGGAAACACGTTGAATACCATGTCATCAGCCTCATGCTAAAGGAAGGATTGGACGTATACCTGCCGGTCATGGACAACAACGGCGTCGATATGGTCGTGAAAAGACCGGACGGAACGTTTGTTGAAGTGCAGATCAAGGCGCGGTCCGAAGGCACCAAGTGTCCCGCATTCTTCCCCGACATCCGGCACGACGGTCCCAAATCGCATTTCTGGTTTGTTTTTTACATCGCGCACTTTGACGCGATGATCGTTCTCTCCTCGCGGGAATTTCTCCTCCATTCTGTCGGCGCAAAACAGGGAAGAAAAGATTGGTCCCGGCAGATCCGCTTTGACGGCAGAGTCGAGGGCAAGCCCTGCATTCAGTCGAAGTACCACAAATATATCGTTCATGATTTCAGCCGCATCCTCAAAGAAGATTAAGGACACGCCGATTAACCCGCACGAACAAATGCGTCTGTTCTTGTCGCCCGCCATTGCAGCACGCCTCCCTCGTCATTGCGAGCGAGCCGCTCATTAGAGCGGGCGCGGCAATCCAGGGTGACGGCCCTCGGCCCCCCTACGGGGGGAGCACGCCTCTCGACTGGATTGCTTCACCCTGCGGGTTCGCAATGACGATGCCACGTCACCCCCCGTCACTGCGCCCGTCACCCCTCGTCATTGCGAGCGTAGCGAAGCAATCCAGCGTGACGGCCTCTCTCGTCTGGATTGCTTCGTCGCTTCGCTCCTCGCAATGACAAGGCCGCCCCGTCATTGCGAGCGAGCCCCCCGTCATTGCGGCACGCCCCCCGCCGACAACAAAAAGGGCCACCCCCGCGCAACGGCGAGGATGGCCCCTGTTGGTTATCCGCTAAGCCTCAGAGAGAAACAGGCGGAATCACCGCCCGCGTTCCCCCTGTTTACTGAATAGTCGTGACGGTCAGCGTGATGTTGTTTTTGATCTGGCCGTAGCTAACAAAGGCCCCCGCTTGGGTCCAGCCCCCGCCCCGGAAGCCGTTGCCCCAGTTGACGGTGTAATTGCTCGTCTCGGCGTAATTTCCGGTTATGTTGGTCCACGCCGCCACGTTAGGAACCTTGACGGTAACGGTTTTAGCATCGGTGACGTCGGAGAACATCGCGTCACCCAGCGCGGGAACCGTGCTACCCAGGGTCACGGTGAGGTCCGTGTTGCCGGTTTGGCTGAAGGCGTGCCCGCCGATGGTTGTCGCCTTCGGGAGGCTCACCGTGGCCAGGTTGGTGCAACCGATGAAGGCCGAGCCGATGTCTGTCGCCTTCGGGAGGCTCACCGAGGCCAGGTTGTCGCAATAGGCGAAGGCGTGATCGCCGATGT
>JAISZQ010000104.1 GCA_031269165.1 Spirochaetaceae bacterium | reverse complement strand
GATTCGGGGGCGTTGCGGGGGTGGAACCCCCGCAGAGGGGGTAGCGGAGGACCGCAGGGCCGGAGCGAGGGGGAGACTTCCCCCTTTTTCTGGGTTTTTTAACAGGCTTTGAAAAGATTTTGAACAGACTCTTAGCGTGCTGCGGGAATGCCAACGCCCCCTTGCGACATCGGGTGAATATGTGGTATGGTTGCCGCATAAAGGAGACAATATGATACTTTTGATCTGGCAGTTTTTGCTGGCGGTGTTTTTCGTGGTGGTGAACGGGGCGACCCAGCTTTTCTACGCCCAGTCCTTGGGCTATAAGCTCAAGCCGACCGGACTGGCCTATTTTGTCGGGGCCATCGGCAACCTGTTTACCGGTTCCGTGGTTCCTATTTCCGGTCAGGCAGAGACGATTACCATGTCGGGGCTTATCAAAAACCTCAACGTGCGGGTTGCGGCTCTGCTGATCGCTTCGGCGATAGGGATATTTCTGGGCGCAACCGGCCTTTTGTCCCGTATCGTGGACTTTTCCGGCACCACCGTCATCTCCGGCATGATGGCCGGGGTCGGGCTCATACTGGCAACGGTCGGCGTGTCCCTGGCCAAACAGGAAGTTCGGACGGGGATCATCTCGATGGTCAGCGCGATTGCCGTATGGGTGCTTTCCCATGACGTGGTTTACACGATCGCCGCATCCGTTTTCCTCTCCTCGCTGGATTACTGCCTGTTGCAAAAACGGCGGGTAAGCCTCGATGACGTGGCGAAAGACGCGGGGATCGACGCGGAATCGACCGACTGGCGGTTCTGGACAAAGGGCTACTGGGCGGATTTCAAGCTGGTAAAGCCCCGGTTCACCTTTGCCGCGCTGATGGGCGGGCTCGGCTTCATCTGCCTGAACATCGGTTCCAATATTTCTTTCGGCAACATCACCGCGTCCATCGCCGGAGTGGAGCCCAAGCTCAACGCGCTGTCTTTTATCAACTCCCTCGCGGACATTCCGTCTATCCTGTTCGGCGGTATGCCGATAGAGGCGATCATATCGGGGACGGCGGGAGCCCCCTGGCCCGTGGCGGCGGGGATTGCCATGATGGCGGTGTCCGGCGCGTTGCTCCTTACCGGCCTCATGACGAAGATCGGGCGCTACGTTCCCTCCCAGTCAATCGCGGGCTTCCTCCTGATCATCGGGTTTTCCCTTACGCTCGTGCCCAACCTCAGCGCGGTTGCCGCCTCCGAGTCTCCGCTGGAAGGCATCGTGGCCGGCAGCGTTACCATGCTTACCAACAACGCCTTTCTTGGCATGGTGGCGGGCGTGATTGTAAAGTTGACGGGATCCCTTTTCGGGCTGGTCTGATGAGCGACTGGCCTTCGTCGTATTCGGTCGGGCTGACCCCGGAGTTGACCGTCGTCCTGCCCCTGATTCGAGATCCGGCCACGGGGTTTGCCTTTTATTCCTTCAATATGATGGGAAAGGCGGCGTGGTGCGAGAAAACGGCGCAGGAACTGGCGGCCCGGTTAACGCTCGGCGATCCCCCGGAAGTCTTTGTTACGGCGGAGGCCAAGGCGATTGCCCTGACCCAGGAACTGGCGCGGAATATGCGGCACGACCGCTATGTCATATTGCGGAAGAGCCGGAAAAGTTATATGCGGGATCCGGTGAGTTTCCGGGGCGGTTCGATCACCTCAGGCGAGCAGGAATACTGGGTCGAACAGGCGGACCTCGATTACCTCGGCGGCAAGCGGGTGGCACTGGTTGACGACGTGGTTTCCACCGGGGGAACGGCGAAGACCTTTCTGAAAGTCGCCGGGCTCGCCCAGTGCAGGCTGGAAGTGTTCTGTTGCGTCCTCACGGAAGGCACACGCTGGACCGAATTCGAAGGTCTCCCCGTCATAAGCCTCAACCACATACCGTTGCCGGGCGTTATCGGCACAACCGGTCATAGATAGTGTCTGTCCACAAAGCCGGCGCGCAAATTATGTTCGCGTCCTTTGCAGACAGACATTGTCTTTTTTCGCCTGAGAGCCTGTTCAAAAACCAAACATAAGGGGGAAGTCGCGGCAAATTGCCGCCCCCTCGCTCCAGCCGCCTACGCCGTCTTCCGCTACCCCCTCTACGGGTGGCCCGCCCCCCGCAACGCCCCCCGGATCACAGCGGAGGATTGCGTCCCGTGGGGTTTTTGAACAGGCTCAAGACATAATAAACATAGTCCACAGATTGCGCCGTAAACGGCGACTGATTTTCACCGATTTAAGATGGTTTGAGATACGAAAAATTTGCGTAATCTGGACCGCCATTTGGCGCAATCACCATGCTTAACCATGAGGCCTATCACTATGGGGCGTGCTGAGGAAACCTGTCGAGTGATACGGGATACTGTTGCCGCCTTGAGGTAAGTCCGCAATTTTCAGCTTCCCACGCGCCATATTTTGGGGTATAATGGTACCTATGGAAATCGCGCTTCGTAAATTGCCGATAGGCATACAGGACTTTGAAAAACTGAGGACGGTCGGCTGTGTCTATGTTGACAAGACCGAGTATATATGGAAACTGGCGAACGAGCC
>JAISZQ010000394.1 GCA_031269165.1 Spirochaetaceae bacterium | reverse complement strand
TTCTGGATACTTATAATCCAAGATTAGATTTAATATAAAATAATTAGAACCATAAGGATGTTGATTATATGGGGGATCAAGATAAGCAATATCAACATCTGGCAATTCTTTAATAATATCATTTGAATCGCCATTATAAATTAAAACATCTGTTTCAAAATTACTGAATATGGGGAATGGCAGAACAATATCACCTGTGATTCTAAACAATGCATCTTGATTAAGACCGCCAAATTGACCTATGCCAGTTTCACGATTTTTATAAAACCCTTTAAATACACCTGAAGTATTGGCATGAATAGATGCTTCTGATAATAATGGTGCAAGAAAATATTTTTTATAGTTTTCTGGTACATTATCTATTAATTGTCTAATTGTATCGATATACATAGCATTACGTACTGTATAGAATACTCTGTCTTCCACGTTTATATTATTTATATTTGAGCTTATTTCAAAACCAACCGGGTTTTGGAACAAGCTCACATTACTAAGACTTTTTTCATAATTCCCTCCAGTGCTCATTGCAAAGCATTTTCAACAGCTTTTAATATTGCTTTACTGCTTGCAGTAGCACCGCTAACAGCATCAATGTCTAAGTCTTGATATTCTATAATCCGATCAGTAATTTTTTCCGCCTTTTTTCCAATTGGGGAACCAGAATGTTCCACTATTTCAATTTTTATAATTTTCCGGCCCTGAATAATTACGTCAAGAGTTACCTTTACCGGCGTACCCGATAAATCATAATTCCCACGATAAACCCCGTCGGCTATGGGAGTCAAATCAGGCATTTTAGCCACAAGGTTTTTATAGGCTGTTGAACAACCAGCAATCAATACACAGAAGAAAACAATCAATGCAAATTTTATCCTTACCATCTCATTTCCTTTAAAATCAAGTTACTATATTATAAACTTTTTGTCAACCCTTTCTAAAAAAATTTACAACAAATTTTAGCCCCAATGGCACATAACTTCCCATATACGATACTCGTGTCGTTTAACGGACACTCACTTGTGCGATAACACGACTGTCTACAGTATAAGCATCTTTACAAAAGCAGTCAAGCAGTTTCGGCAAAATGTGCGTAGCCGACCTAGCCACACGGAACCCCGAGCCGCCTACTGGCGGCGAAGCGTATACAGTCCTGTTGAGACTGTCGGAAAAGTCCGTTTGGGGAATTTCCTGCACGGACAAGGCCGAATCTGATTTGCCAATTCTTTGTAGTGTAAGGATTTAACAAACGCAATGCCACGGTCATTTTGGAAGAAATTGCCAAAATCGACTAATTCGACAGCCTCGTTACGCGCAGTAATGTTTGAGGTGGTCCGCCATTTTCGGGCTGCCCAAATGTTTCAACGCTTTTTTCTCAAGCTGGCGCACCCGTTCTTTGGTGAGACCGAGAAAATTTCCCACCTCACACAAGGACATCTGCGCCCTGCCGCCCAGCCCGTAATGATAGCGGATCACGGACGCTTCCCGCCCGGTCAAGCCGTCCAGCAAACGTTCGATATCGTCCAGCATGGTGCCGCGCAGCGCGGTTTCATCCGGCGCCAAAACATTCTCATCGCGCACATTTTCCGCCATTGACGGCGAATCGGGGTTCCCTCTGTTCAGCGGCGCGTCAAGCGACACCGGAGGCTGGCTTATCCATAACAACTGGTGGATGTCCTTTTCCCGCATCTTCAACTGCTGGGCAACCCGTTTCATTTCGCCCCCCGCCTTGAGATCGCCGTCTGCTCTCTTGTCGGCCCGCTCGATCCGCATCAGATCCGTGATACGGTTCACCGGCAGACGAACCGGACGGGACTTGTCGTAAATTGCCTTGAGGATGGCCTGACGTATCCACCATACGGCGTACGTAACGAAATGATACCCTTTGTCAGGATCAAAACGGTCCGCTGCGGTTACCAGGCCGAGATTGCCTTCACATATCAGATCGTCCAGATGCAATCCCTTGCCCTGATACCGTTTTGCGATGTTAACCACGAACCGCAGGTTGGATTTAATCAGCGTGTTTCGGGCCTCAGCGTCTCCCGAAACCGCTTTTTTCGCAATTTCATGTTCTTCTTCACGGGAAATCGGCGCGTAATTGTCCAGTTCACGGAGGTAAGCCGTAAGAATATCGTCCCCTGCCGATTTTTTATGCGGCTTGCGCCTATCGAAATGTGTTTCCATGGTTCCTCCTTATCAAACCATAAGCAAGAATAACGGCGTTAATGCCATTCTTTCTATATAGCATATATCGTGCCAGAATGAGAGAACATATATTATTTTTGCAAGTTGTTATGTTATAACAAATTAGGTTGTTCCCAGATGATGTGTAAAGTTTTAGGAGGTGGCATGACTTTTATAAAGCGTGTCCTTTTTACCCAATTTCGCGTCTCCCCGAAAAAAGTGTGTCATTATGACCCGCCGTCTTTTTCGCCGCATTACGACAATCTCTTTGCCAAATGCATAAAAACGGGTGGTGACCGCGAACCGCACGAACAGAGCCGTCGTCGGGTGTTATGCGCGATTGCGCGCAAAACCTTCGCGCTACCCTTTCATGCCGGAAGTCGCAACGCCTTCTATGAAATAACGCTGGGCAAAGAGGTAGACGATTATCACGGGAATAAGCGAAAGGGCGGTCGCCGCCATGACCAGCGTGTATTCGGTGCCGTAGACCTGCTGGAAATAACGGATGCCCAGTTGCAACGTGTAGCGTTCCTTGCTGTTCAGATAGATGAGCGGCCCCATAAAATCGTTCCACGCGCCCATGAACGTAAAAACCGTCAGCGTTGCAAGAGCCGGTTTTGACAAAGGCAGGACTATCTTTGCATAGATGGTAAACTCGTTGCAGCCGTCAATGCGGGCCGACTCTGAAAGTTCCATCGGTATGGTGAGGAAAAACTGCCGCAGCATAAAGACCCCGAAGGGACTAAAAAGCCTGAGCAGAATCAGCGCCGTATGCGTGTCGGTCAAATGAAACAGCCGTATCAATTGGTACTGCGGGATCATCGTTACCTGATTGGGGATCATCATGGTGGCAAGGAAGAGCAGGAAGATTTTGTCCCGGTGCGGAAAGTTGATGCGGGCCAGGGCGTAGGCGCCGAGCGAGCAGACTACAAGCTGTCCGATGGTGGCGAAAACGGAAATCTTGGCGGAGTTGATGTAAAAGAGGCCGTAAGGAACCCGCGTCCAGACGTCGGCGTAGTTGCCCCAGCGGGGGTGTTCGGGAATCAGTTTGAAGGGGAGCGCGAACAGTGTTGTTTCGGTCTTGAGCGAGCCGGACAGCATCCAGACGAACGGAATGACCATAGTGATCGCCATCGCGGACATGATCAGATAGACAAAGAGTTTCGCCGCGAACTCCCGCGTTTTTGCTTTGATTAGTAGTTTACCCATTTTTTCTGTCCCGCAAATTGGATGAGGGTGAATATCAAAATCACCGCGAAAAGAACATAGGCCATTGACGAGGCGTAACCAAAACGCCGGTTTTCAAAGGCCGTGATATAAATATGATACACCAGCACGTTGGTGGCTCTTCCCGGCCCGCCCTGGGTCATCGCCACAATGGAATCGAACACTTGGAACGAGGCAATCATGTTCATCACCACACAAAAGAAAATGGAGGGCGAGAGCATCGGCACCGTAATTTTGAAGAACTTCGTGAAAGGGCCCGCGCCTTCAATGCTTGCCGCCTCGTACAAGGTGCCGGGAATTCCCTGTAATCCGGCAAGCAGAATAATCGCGTAGTATCCCATCGCCCGCCAGATGCTGACAATCATCACCGACGGGAGCGCCCATCGGGGCGAGTTTATCCAGCCCGGCGGATTTTCCACGCCAAGTGCCGTCAAAAGCCGGTTTATAGGCCCATACTGGGCAAAAATAGTCACCCAAACAATGCTTATGGCGATGATGGCGGTGATGTTCGGCAGATAAAAGATCACGCGAAAGACACCGATGCCTTTTATCTTGGCGTTCATCACGCACGCAAGGAGAAGCGCAAAAACGATGGTGAGCGGAACCGTGCCGAAGGTGTATACGATGTTGTTCCAGAACGCTATTTTGAAATTGCTGTCCCGGAACATACGCGCGAAATTGTCAAGGCCGACGAATTGCATCGCGGTAAAACCGTTCCAGTCCATGAAACAGAGAACCAGAGAAACGATAAGCGGATATACGATAAACACCAAAAATCCCACGCCGCAGGGCAAGAGGAAAAGTAAGGCGTTAATATTCTGCGAGCGTTGCCGCCTGTTTATGGGTTTTTTCCCGGTCTTCATTGCTCTGCCTCCTTGTAATAAGCGCGGCTGTTTCAAAACGCATTGACATCGCGTTAACCGCGCGCGATTTTGAAACAGCCAGCCTTACGCGATTGTTATTCAACCTCTTCCTTGATGCGCTGGGCAATGGTGTTGTAGGTCTTGTCCAAGTCCTGTTCTTTGAGCAGGTAGAGGGACATTTCCTGATTGACAATCCTCATGCCCTGGTTGTACCGCGGGTCAAACGGCGCCTGCGAGTAAACCTTCTGCGAGAAAAGTACGTCTATATTTTTGGGATTGGCAAGCTGTTTCTCAAAGATCGTCCGTATCTCAGGCGAACTGTAGGCAGGAATCAGGCCATAACTGGCGAGGAATTTCGCCCCTTCGATACCGGAAAGATAGGCCAAAAACTTGAACGCCTCTTCCGGGTGTTTTGAGGTCTTTGTTATCATGCTCATCGTGGGAACACCGGCACTGTAGGGTTCCGTCCCGCTCCAGTAGGGGCACGCGGCTATGTCGTAGTCAAGGCCGGCGCCCGTTTCGTTGTTGGCGTTCAACATCTGGATAAGCCAGTCGCCGCAGACGGTCATACCGAACTTGCCCTGCGAGAATGATCCCGCATAATCGCCGCCGGCCGTCCCCGTCCGCTCCGAATACGGAGGCTGGCTGTTGTGCGTGTAAGACCAATCCCACACGAGTTTGGCCGCCTTTTTGAATTCGGCTAAATCTTTGGGGATCACCGGGTTATTCGCGCCGGTGGTGTTTGCCGCGATGCGCCACCAGCCGGAAGTCGGCTGGTAGTTGAGAATGCCGTATGTCTTGTTCTCGCCTGAGCCTTTCGTAAGCTGGCGGCCTACCTCGGTGTACTTTTCCCAGGTATAATTTTGTGGATACGGTATCTTTGCTTCGTCAAAGATCTTTTTATTGTAGAAAATCGTCCAAACGCTTTTCCGGTAGGGGAGGCAGTACACCTTGCCCAACTCTCCCCTGAAGGAGTTGAGGAAGCCGGAAACGCCCGTTTCGTCATAGTTGAATTTTTTCATCAGATCGTCAAGTTCTCGTACCTGTCCCAGATTGATGTATTCCGCGCTGTCGCCGGGGCTTGCCACGCAAAAAATGTCGACATTCGCCCCACCGGACAGGGCGACCGTTACTTTCTGGAGATATTCGTTCAAGTTCCCGGGAAAACTGGCGTGGACCTGAATGTCCGGGTTCGCCTTGTTCCACTGGTCGATCAGTTTGGTCATGTAAGGCTCTTCGTCCATCCATGAATAGAATTCCAGCGTAACAGGCCCGCTGCTTGACGCGCTCGGTTGGGCCTTACCGCCGGCAAAAAGCGACACCCCCCCCCCCACCCAGTAAAAAACCCGACAATACCACCCCAAAAACCACGAGACTTGTAAGCGGTCTCTTTTTCATCATCATCCTCCTCATGAAAACCATATCCTATAGGTTTTCATAGCATAAAATTTAGTTGCATTCGCAACCATATCTCTATGATAACACCCCTTTTTTTGTCTTGTCAAGAGAAATTTTCATTTTTTGACGATTTTTCGCACTTTTTTTTATGATGTTCTCCTTGCGCGTACCCGTCCATGTCCTGCGTGGCCTTGACATAACGCGGGAATCGGGGTATAATAGAAGGAAATGAATATATCGCAGCAGTTTTTTGGAACGTTGGGCAGTGGGGAACGGGTCTCTCTTTACCGGTTGCAGGCGGGGGAACTTTCCCTCTCGGTGACGGATTTTGGGGCGACATGGGTCTCGCTGTACGCTCAGGATGCGGCGGGTCGTGCGGATGACGTGATTCTGGGCTACAGCACGTTTGGCCCGTATACCCGGAACAAGACCTATCAGGGGGCGACGATAGGCCGGGTCGCGAACCGCATCGGGAAGGCGGGGTTTACGATCGGCGAGAAGCGGTACGCGCTTTTTGCCAATTCGGACGGGAACACGTTGCACGGCGGGCGGCGCGGGTTTGACAAGCGGGTCTGGGAGGCCGACGCGTACCGTGACGGGGACGGCGTGTATGCGGCGTTTGAGTTGCGCAGTTCGGACGGGGACGAGGGCTTTCCGGGGAACCTCCACGCGACGGTTATCTATGGGGTTACGAAAACCAACGAGGTGAGGGCCGATTATTTTGCGAAGGTGGACGCGCCGTCTCCGGTCAACCTGACGAACCACACCTATTTCAACCTGAAGGGCGAGGGAAACGGGACGATTCTGGATCACGAGGCGGTGATCCACGGCCATGCGATCGTGGAGGTTGGCGAGACGCTCATTCCGACGGGGAGGCTCAATCAGGTGGCCGGGACGCCGTTTGATTTCGGCAGCCGGAAGCCTATCGGGAAAGACGTGCAGGAGGCGGGAGGCGGCTACGACCACTGCTATGTGGTGAACGGCGAGCCCGGGACGCTCAGGCAGGTAGCGGAGATTTACGAACCGGCGGGCGGCCGGGTGCTAAAACTTGAGACCACCCAACCGGGCGTACAGTTCTACACGGGTAACTTTCTTGACGGTCTCCGCGGCAAACTCGGTTCGGTCTATGGCAAGCATGGCGGGTTCTGCCTTGAAACCCAGCATTTTCCCGATTCGCCAAACCAACCCGCTTTTCCCAGCGTGTTGTTCGGGCCCGACCGCGACTACCATGAACAGGCGGTGTTCCGGTTTGACGTTGGGCGCGCGGTGTAAACGGGTAAAACGAATGCCGGAAAACGATGATAGAGAACGATACTAGAAAACGATGCTAGAAGACCCCTTGTTATGGCAACTCGTGTTGCAAGCTTTCCTCATTGGGATTAACGCTTTCTTTGCTTGCGCGGAAATCGCGTTGCTCTCCCTGAATGATGCCAAACTCGAAAAACGCGCCTCTGAGGGGGATAAAGGCGCGCGGCAATTGTTGGCCCTTACCAAGACCCCGGCAAAGTTTCTGGCGACGATCCAGGTCTTGATCACGTTGTCGGGCTTCCTAGGTTCGGCCTTTGCCGCCGAGAATTTTTCCCAAAGGCTGACCGCCGTCTTGGGCGGCCTTCCCATTCCTGAAAGCACGCTCAAGACGGTCTGCCTCGTCGTGATAACCGTGTTGCTCTCGTATATCACGCTCGTGCTGGGGGAACTCGTGCCCAAGCGGATTGCGATGCGCAAGGCCGACGAGTTGTCCGTGACGATGGGACCGGTGATCTACGTTGCGTCGATCATCTGCTCGCCGCTCGTGTCGCTGCTCACCGCGTCCACCAACGCCGTGTTGCGCTTGCTCGGCGTGAATCCCGAAGCGGCGGAGGAAACCCTCACCGAGGCGGATATCCGCCTCCTGATTGACTCAGGCGGCGCGAAGGGCGCGATACGGCAGACCGAGCACGAGTTTATCAACAACATTTTCGCCTTCGACGACAAAAACGCCGCCGACGTGATGACGCACCGTACCGACGTGGTGTTCCTGTGGCTGGAGGACGACGACGCGGCGTGGGAAAAGACGGTGAAGTCCAGTCGGCACACGTTTTTCCCGGTATGTGGCGACAGTGAGGACGAGGTCACCCGTCTTTTAAGCGCGCGCGATTATTTCAGGCTGGACGACAAAAGCCGCGCCAACGTCCTTGAAAACGCCTGTTTCCCGCCGTTTTTTATTCCAGAGTCGGTCAAGACGGACGTGTTATTCCGCAACATGAAGAAAAACCGCACTCACTTTGCCATTGTCCTCGACGAATACGGCAGCATGAGCGGCATCGTTACGATGAACGACCTCTTGGAAGAGCTGGTCGGCAATTTCCTCCATAACCATGATTCAGGCGAGGCGGAACGGCCCCTCATCGAAAAAAAGGCGCACAACCTCTACTGCATCCGGGGCGGGGCTCCCATAGATAAGGTCGCCGAAGCGTTGCATATCGCAAAGCCGGACGGCAACTACGACACCTTCGGCGGCTTCGTGTTCAGCGTGCTGGGCCGTGTCCCCGAAGACGGCGAAGAAGTCTTTGTGGAGACCGGATCGCTGGAAATCCACGTGCTGTCCGTGAAAGACCACCGCCTCGAAGAAGCGCAGGTGCGAAAAAAAGAGCGGTGATGAGCGCGGGGCGGCCGGTTATGACAGCGGCTTTTTTATGCTCGCAATGATGCGGGGGATTGTCATTGCGAGGCGCAAGGCGGCGAAGCAACCCAGACGGGGAAGACGGGCAAACGCTTCGCGTTGCCTTCTGGATTGCTTCGCTCCGCTCGCAATGACAAGGGGACTTGCCCGCAATGACGCGGGGATTGTCATTGCGAGGCGCAAGGCGGCGAAGCAATCCAGACGGAGAAGGCGGGCAAACGTTTCGCGTTGCTTTCTGGATTGCTTCGCTCCGCTCGCAATGACGGGAGAACCATTGTCGTTGCGCGGAGCGAGGCGGCGAAGCAGTCCGGACGGGGGAGGCGGGCTCAGGGTGCGTGTGGCGT
>JAISZQ010000316.1 GCA_031269165.1 Spirochaetaceae bacterium | reverse complement strand
AAAACAACGACCGTGTTTGCCCCCCGGTCCTCCGCCTTCACTTTCGCCAGTTCGCGCCGGAAGCGGTCCGTGGCATATGTGCTCGCCGGACCATGCACGGCCACGTTCATTGCGCGCCGGTCATTGCGGTATTCGGGAGACAATTCCTTGGCGTGATCCGCGCCGAACACAGTCCCCCCGTGCGATTCTGGCAGCGCGTCGTATTCGGCATCAATTTCCGCGTCCGTCCGGTTGTTCAGACTATTGGCAAAACTTGCCTCCGCGTTGCGCTGCGCCGGGGTCAACCTCGCCTTGACCGGCTGGATGTTCAGGCGGTTTGGAACCTCCGCCGGTGCCTGTGCGGGGGATAGGGGTTCTGGGGCGGGCGATGCACTTGCATCACCCGAAATGCCGGGTTCTTTGCTTTCCGCAGTCGCCTGCGGCGCGGGCGCGTCTCCAACCGCGCCGTCTTTTCCTCCGGCGTCAACCGTTTTCGGTTCCCCAGAAATTGCTTTTGTCTTCTCCGCTGGTGGCGGCAGTTTGAGGTCGTCAATGATGTCCAATCCCGCCCTTGCGCGCACGGCGTTAACAAGGTCGCGGTCAAGGTGCCAATTTTCCAGTTCGGCGTTTTCCTTGTCTAATTGCGCGATTCTTTCCCTGATGCTTTCCGGCTCGGAGCTGACGGAGACGTTGTTCGCTTTCAGCGTCGCCTTCGCCTGCTTGGAGTTCATGCCCTGCACTTTCGCCAAGATGCCGCGTTCCCGGATAAGTTCGTTGCGCATACTGGCGGCGGCTTTCGCCATTTTTTTGCTCTCCTCAAAATACCCAAGGTCGAAGCCGAAAAGGTCGAGCTGTTCCGCCGGTTTCGCCTGCCGGGAAATCGCCGTGATCGAGCGAATGTAATCCGCCGTTTCATAGACGGTCGCGTCGGCGGAAAAGCGCATTGCCTCCGCTTGAAACTCGGCGTTGTTCGGCGCGCCTTTCGCAATCGCCGCCGTTTTCTCCACGCCTATATTTCCAGCCAAAAACGCCGCTTGGAGGTCTGCGCTTCCATATGTCCCAATATAGAACCCTTGCGTGCCGCGCGTTTCGTAGAGAAGCCCCGCCTCTCTCGCCTGTTCCTCGGTTAATTTGCGGTCGCGGAAGAAACGCACGTAGTCGCTGACGGCTCCCTTGTCGTCGAGTATGTTGGAGTAGGCGTCGATAACCTTTGCGTCGTTTACGGAAAAACCGTCGCTTTCGTTGAAGACTCTGGCGACAATCGTCTTGAAGCCGTCGCGCTGGGCGGCGGCGAGGCGGTGGCGTCCGCTGACAACTTCGAGGCGTCCGTCTTTGCGCCGCCAGACGAGGATGAGACCGGACAAATTGGGGTTGAACTTGCCCAGCTCGCGCACAACGCCGCGCTCGTCGGCGTTTTCCTTGAACTGCTTGACCTCGTCGGACAGGCGGACGTCGGAAACGTTCAATTCTTCTATTGTGCTTTTTGCGCCTGAGACCGGGGCGGCGTCGAATAGAGAGGGCTGTTGTATGGGTTCCTGCCTTGCGGGTTCCGGCTTTGCGGGCGGGGCGGCTTGTGCCTGAGACTTCGCGGGCGGGGTTGCGGGTTCTTGTGGCTGGGCGGATTGGGCGGCGGCGTTGGCTTCAGTGTCGGCGGGCGGGGGCGGTGCGTTGGCGTCAGGCTTTGCGCCGTCTCCTTCTTTGTCCGAAACCTCGTCTTCGGTCTTGCCTTCAATCGCGTTCATCAACTCCGTATGATACGCCTCCACGTTTTCAATTGTTGCTTTAATCTTGTCTATGACGGGGGTAGGCGCGTCTCTTAACCTGCGAGCATAATCTTTCAGGAGACTGATGAAACGAGCGAAGAAGTTTGCGAGGCGGGTTCTCGAGAAAGAGGTCATTTCCGTAATCGCCTTAAAGGACGAACGCCCCTGCACGACGGCGCGGACGTATTCGTGGAAGAGGGAATCCGACAAAATTTCACGGGCTTTCTTGACTTTATCTTCTTCGCTTCCTGTCTGCTTCTCTGCGATTTCTGCAACGCGCAGTTCATAGAGTTCCACCGCCTTCTTTTTGGTTATTCGACCATCGCCTTTATTGGCAAGATAGACTTGAATAATGTCGCGGGCGGCTTCGGTTCCGCTCATGGCGTCCCACATTTGGCTAAACGAGACGTCCATTCCCTTTGCGACAAAGACCGCGATGGCGTGAATGGCTTCCTCGTTTATTAGAAGCTCGAACCGCAGATTTGCGTTGCGGAACGCCTCCGCGCCTTTGGCACTGGTGGACGGCCCGGCGGAAAGACGTCCTGTGCTCCCGTCATTTTTGGCGAGCGCGCCGATGGAAACAACCAGCGTCTGGGTGTTTCTGTCGTAGCTGACGCCGCCGCTGCCGTCATCCTCCATTATCACCCGCACGCCATTGGCGAAGATTTTCCCTTTTCCTTTCAGGGAAACCGGCGCATAGCGGTTCACCGCCCTTGTCAACCGGTTGAAGATGTTTGTCGCCCTGGCAAACGCGGGGCTTCCAGCCTGCACCTCGTTCCCTCTGTTCAATGCCTTGGCGAGGGCGTGAAAAACGTAGGCGTCGCGTTCTTGGGGGGAATTGTGGACGGAAGGCGCGGCGGCTTTTCCTTTTCCAACGCTCTCTGGTGTCTCTCTCACCGTCACCGCCACGCCTTCCGAAAATCCTTGTGGAACGGCGGGGGCTGGGGCGGCTGTTCCGCCTGTCGCCGCCGCACCCGATCCGCCCGTTGCGCCTGCGCCTGTTGCGCCGGGCGTTGCAATACCCGCCTGCGCCCTGTCCGCCGCAATGCGGGCGTTTGCCACCGCCTTCGTCTCAAACTTGAACATGGCGGCGGCGTCACCGGCGATGCTGTTGAACCACTTGAACGCGCTTTCGCTTAAAACAGTGCGCCCGTTCTCGTCCCTGTCAAAAACCGGCTCGCCCAACGCCTTGCCGAGCGCTTCCAGCGCCTCCGCGTCCTCGCCGGTGGGGATGGTTCTTGTCTCACCAGTCTCTTCGTCAACAACGCCGCCCGCGCCCAGCGCAAGGCGCACAAGTGCCTTCGCCGCAACGCGTTGCTGTGCCAGCTCAATCCCGCCTTCGCCGGTCGCGGCGTTGCCGCCGACGGTATCCGGCTTCGGGCGGGCATTGCCGTCCGCGCCCTTGTAAGTGGGACTGTCTATGTTTTTAAGAGCGAGGTGGTATTTTGCAAAGCGGTCGTTGATGTCGAGTGCGGCGGCGGCGACGCCGTTCACCCACGCGCCAAAGGTCGCCTCGGCTTCGACTTCGGAGCGCAAGTCCCGGCTCTCCTCAATGCTGCTTTTATACTTGTTCAGCGCGTCGGCGTATTCGGTCTTAACCTTTTCCCAGTTGTCCTTTTGCCACTGCGGGAGGATTGCAGCCAGTTCCTTGGCTTGCTCGCTCTCAACGCTGCCGTCGTTTCGCAGGGCGGATCCAAAAATGGAGGAAACGCTTTTCGCCGTCTCGGAGTAATTGGAGATGAGTTGCGCGTTGGATTTGCGCAAATCGCCAAGCAGGCGCGTTTCGCCATAATCGCCCCATACGCGCTGAAATTCGTTCTGCCCGATTGTCACCCTGCCGGTATTCCTGTCGAACTTGAACCCGCGCAGTTTTCGGGGGGAAAACGCTTCAAAAATGGTGAACCCGATGGCGGCGGCGGTGTTGCCCTTCCACGCTTTTTCAGGCTCTTGCAGATATTTGAGGATGTCGCCGTTCAAGCCTTCGCTGATGGGGTCGGAGATAATTTCATTGACGGAGGCGACAGGCAGCCGGATAGCCGTTTGCGCGGCAAAGCGGGCGATGCTGCCATCCTGCCTGACCGCCTTCATCAACCTGTCGGATAATTTGTCGGGGATTCGCTCCGAAATAATCAAAACGGGGACGTTTGCCGCAGTGTTAAACGCGAGATCGCCCCAGCTGAACGTCTGGTCGTTCATTTCGCCGATGGACATCATGGCGGCGGGCAATGTCCACTTGCCCATGAATGCGCTTACTCGTGCTATTTTTTGCACGGCGGATATGCTCCTTGCGATATGGATAGCTTTCCCCAAACCCGCCGACACCGTGCCTACGGCAGTGCCTGCGGCAGTTCCGACAATGGGAATCACGCTCCCCACCGCCCCGCCTGTCGCCCCGCCTGCCGCCATCGTGGCCGCAAAGCCCGCCGCGTTGCCCAGCGCACTGCCCAACAGGTCGGAGGTGCCGTCATGCTTGTCCGTCAAACGCAAAACTTCGGCTTGAAGGACGTGTCTCTTGGCGAGATCGTCCGGCGTTTCCACTCTGTTTGCCAGAGACGATACGAAGGAGGTGACGTCAAAGGAAACTCCTGACCCGAAAGATGATAGAAACGTGCTAATCTCTCTCTCGTCACCATTTTTATAGGAGTTTATTAGTCGCTGCAAGGTGCCGAGATTGTATGACCTGTGCCCAAGCGGGGCGATGGAGTCTTCCGGCTCGACGATGTTCTTGCCCGCTTTCAGGTCGGCGGAGTATTTGGCGGTCTTTTCGATTAATTCCGTAATCTCGCGCTCCGTTCTGAACTCGCCGACGAAGTCTTTTATCTCCTCCGCTTCGAGGATTGCGGTCGCGTGCGCCTTGCTTCTGCCGAGCGCGTAGTTTTTCAAAGCCTCAAATTCCAATCCTATGAAAGAGAGAAGGTCTTGTGAAAAGACGGAAAAAGTGTATCCGCCTTCTGCTTTTTCTTTGGCACGGAGAATGTCTAATGATTTTTCCGCACGCTCGCGCATGTGTTCTACTGTCCCCTCGTAGCTGTAATCGCCAAACAGCGTCGCTTCCTCTCCCTTTTCCAGCTTTTCAATCATCTGCCGCACCTGCGCGGACACCGCCGCCTTGCGCGCTTTTTCGGTTTCGCCAATGTCCGCCTTAAATTGTTCGGAATCGTTAATGAAAGCGACTCTGGCGGCATCAAACGCTGCTTTGTTCGCCTTGTATTCTTCGGGGGTCTTGCTCGTGTCCAGCTTCGCCTTGGCTTCCTGAACAACGCGGCTTCGCGCTTGGATGGCGGAGGCAAACTCTTCCATGTCTTCGCGTGTCTGAAATGCTTCCGCTACTTTTGCCGCCCGCTCTTTCGCCGCCTTGGTCGTGTTTTTGATGAACGCTTCCTCCGCCGCCTCCTGCTTGCCGCGCTCGCTCAACTCCATTTTCAGCTCTTTGCGCTTGGCTTCGATGGCGTCCAAAATCTGTTTTCTTTCCTGCTCCGTCCCGGCGAACGCGCTGCTTCGGACATACCGCTCGCGCTCTTCGTATTCGTCCTTTGCGCTGGCGAGCTTGACGTTTTTGATAAGACGCTCTGAACGGTCAAGGGCGCGGTTCTGGTCGCTGTCCTTGTCGAGAATGGCTTTCAGCTCGCTGTCCTCTTGCTCAAAAACATCAAGGCGCGACTGGATCGCGGCGGCTTTGTCGCGGTTGACGCGGTGGCGTTCGCGGGCAAGGGCACTGCCGCCGATTCCAAAGATGTAACCGGTGCCGTCATCCTTGGCGTCGGGATCGGCGTTCAGCGCGTCCAGCTCGCTCGTCAGCCGCATTATCTCGGCGCGGCGTTCGGGGTTGTCGAGTTTTATCCGGGCGTCGTTTATCGTTTTGTCCGCTTCGTTGCGCTGCGCCTCAATGGGCTTCAACATCGCGTCGGAAATCGCATCGCGGCGTTTCTTGTTCGCCGCCGTCGCGACTTTGCGCGTTTGCGCGTCGGGGGAGTTTACGAGGTCGTCAACGTGCCCGATCAGCACTTTGCCGGACTTGGGGAAATAGTGGTAAAGGTTGGGGTCGGTCGGGTCTTCGCGGTTGTGCTCGGCGTTGGGCAGCGAGTAATGGATTGTGCCTTCGTTGTCGCGCCGCCCAAGAACGGGCTTCTTCGTCTCGTGGTGCGCAATTTCTCCAAGATTTGCCTCGTCAAAAACGGGCTTCCCGTCCTCCGTTGTCTCCGGTTGCAAAATGCCGTCGCCGTCGCGCATGAACCGCTGTCCGGTGCGCTTCTGGTGCTTCTGCATTTCGTAATTATGCCGCTTTATTGCGGTGCGCTGCGCGTCCGTTTGCGCTATGGCGTTCGCCCTCGCCGCGATGCCCGCGAGCTTCATTTGCGCCTGCGCCATGCGCGCATTGTAGCGCGCCCAATCCTCCTCGTTTTTCGCAATCGCACTGCCGGCGTAGCGCGCTGAAAGGACGCCTCCAAGCCAGTCGCTTCCCATGCCGCCGGAACCCTTCAACGCACTCTCGGCGTTGCGCATTTTCGCTTCCTCGCGGGCGGCGTTTATCGCGTCAAAGGTCGCCTCCGCCTGCGTCAGGGGTTCGGCGGGTATAACCGTGCTGTTCCAACGCTCTCGAAGCGCGGCGATGGCGGTCTGCGCCGACAGGGAAAGCCGCTCTTGCTCGGCAGCTTGCGGGTCGGGTTCAAGGTCAAAGTCGGGGGAATCATCCGCCGCGTCCGGCGCGTCCGCATCCTCCCCCTTTTCCAGCAGCTTGTCTTCGTCGTCGTCATACCCTTTCATTTGTGTTGTCTTTGTAAATAAATCATGGAAAAGTCAACAATATGACGTTCCTGCAACTCGCCGATTTGCTCACTTCCTCCGTCCTGACAGTCCAAGACTACACCGCGCTTGACGTGCGTCAGGCAAAGCTGGTCTGCCAGGCGATAAACGCCGCCTCGGAGGAATGGTTCCGCCTCGCGCCCCTGCTGTGGCGCACGCGCATCGAGACGCTTCCCGTCGCCGTCGGGCAGCAACTTGTTTTCCCGACGGAACGGGCGAAAATCTTCAACAAAAACCCGTGCGCGATACTGTCGGCGTCCAACAAAAGACCGCTGATCTTGCGCTTCGATGTCGCCGCCTGCCTCGCCCGCCCGCCCACATACACGGGGCTTCCGGCTGGCTTCCCCCACTCCTACGCAATCGTTCACGGCGTCCCGGCGGATATTCCAAACGATGGTTCGTTCCCGTCTTCGTTCGAGGAAACACCTCTCTTGGTGCGGTTAATCCCCGCGCCGGAAGTGCCCGTGGAAATTGAAATCGCCTACGAGATGGCGGGATTCTCGGTCTCCACAACAATGATGCAGCGCGAGGACGGCGGAGGGCAGGTCTCCTTACCAAACATTGAGACAACCTTTATCCCCATTGCGCAAGAACGCTTGCTCGCGCATCCTCTGGCTCGTTCAGACTCCTCCTTGGTCGCCTCCATACGCGGACATTACCAAGAATTAATGTCAAAACGCGGACTTGGGCTTCCTTGGTTCCAGACGCCGGTTAATGCGAAACTGGGACATGTTAACGACGGTATCCGTTAATCCTGATTTTTTTTGAAGGCGGCGAATCTCTCATAATGCCGACTGGCTCTTTCGCTAAGATCGTCCGCTTCCGCCTTCTTTTGCTCATTTGCCAAATCTTCCTGTCGTTGCGCGGCGAAGAGTTTAAGATTTCCCAAGCCTCTTGCTCTCGAAGGTGCAGACTCTCTTTCCACCCGTTCCGCATACTCGTTTGCTCGCTTTTGATCGGCGAGTCTCTTTGGGTAATCGGCGAGTCTCTTTTTACCCTCTTCGGTCATGCTCCACTGTCCGCTCGCACTTCTATCCCAGCCGGTTTCCTTGGGGTCGTTTCTCCCTTTGTAGTATTGATTTAAGGCGTCCTTATTTCGTGCGTCGCGTTCTTCCGGCTCCATGAAAACGCCCATCCCGCCGGGGTTGCCGGGGTTCGTGGCGTAAACTTGCGTGTGCGTTTTTCGCGTTGTGCTCGCCGTGCTGCGTCCGGGCGCGCCCTGATACTCGTTGGCGAGGGGACGGCGGGTAGGCGGCGTTGTGGCAAGAGGCGCGCCCGCGCCCGCTTGCGCATCCCTCCTTTGCGCGGCGGATAAATCCCGCTGACTGCGCTGTTGCAATTGCCAGTTTTTGATGCCCGCTCGCATACTCCGGGGGGACACCGTGGCAAGCCCGCGCCGCGTCCTGTCGGCATCGCGATTGATGCGGGCAAGGGCAAGTTTCGTGTTAGCCAAGGGGTCGCGACTCTCGCTGGCGGGAATGGAGTCCAAATAGTCGGCATAGTCTTCCACGGGATCGGATTCCGGTGCCGTAGGTGCCGTAGGCTTTTCCGCCGGTGCCGCCGGTGCCGTAGATGCCGTAGATGCCGCCGTAGGTGCCTCCGTAGGTGCCTCCGCCGGTGCCGTAGTCTTTGCCGCCGTTGCCGCCGGTGCCGGTGCCGGTGCCGCCGGTGCCGTAGATGCCGCCGGTGCCGTAGGTGCATAACGCTGTCTCGTGTCATAGTCTCTTGCCCATTTCTCGGTAAAGGCTATGATTCTCCCCGGCATGTCGTCGGTCGCTGGCTTCGTTGTCGCCTTGGGCAGTTTTTCGATGGTTGAGGGGGCGGGCGTTGCAGGTGTTTTGGCTGGTGCCGCCGGTACCTTCCATTCATAGCGACGCCACTGCATAGGCTTTGCCTCCTGCGTTAACGCTTTTGGCGGCGGCTCATCCACCGATCTCCACCCCAATATGTCATGAGGGGGGGGCTGTCGGAAGGGTTTCCTCTTTGCCCTCGGTTCTTCTTTTTCGTTCGTTGCCATAACTTTTGACTTTTTGACAGCTTCCGCCTTTTGTCAATACCTCATGCCTCATTACTCCCCCTCCGAGGGGTCGAGAAATTCTATCTGAATGCAAAAATTTAACTCGTACTTCTTCCTCTGGGTCAGAGGAACATCAACTATCTTCTCATGAAACGGTATATCGACATCGAAGTCTGACATCTTGTCCGGTCTTGTGAGGGCGAGATGATAGGCGGGGCAAAGGTAATCCGCAGGGCTGGGCGTCAGGTAAATTTCGGCGTAGGGGTTGCCTGTCCACCCCGTATAACCGTAAAGATCGCCGTAAAGGGTTCCCGTCCCTCCGGAAACATCGGCGTAGCCATACCACGTGCCATAGGCGTAGGAGGAGTGCGAATGATTGACGCTGCCGTCGTATTCGTAGCACGGGGCGGATGGCGGCGTCCCGTTCCAATACCCGCTCGCATACCAAGAGCTTGAAAAACCGGACAGACTGCCTCCGTAGAGGAGGCTTGCCGCGATATTCCCGTAAACATCCGTCATGTTAAGTTCGAGCCGCTCTTGCCTCAAATACGGAAATGTCTGAAAAAGGGTAAGGTGCAACTCGGGGTTGTTATCTTCCATGCCGGAGTCGTCGGGGTTGTTGTCGTAGCCGTAGAATGTCCCGGAAATCTTTTCTATTGTCGGCATGTAAAAACTAAGCTCTGGTTTTTCGATTAAGTCCTGATAGCATCTCACTTTGACATTTCTTCCTGCGTTGTAATTGACCGTGTATATGCGCCATTTCCCAGCTTTGTCTTTCCCCCAAAAAACACTCCCGATAGTCGCTATTGCCATTAACGTATAAATTTCAATCGTCGGGGCTGGCATATCATACCACTCCGCATAGTCAGTGTATTGGGGTTGACCTCCTGTGTTTATAAAAGTCGTAAGATAAATCTCCGCCGACTCTGCCGAAACAGGCAGCACCCCGTTTGTAAAAGACGGGGTGTAACTAACGCTCGGCAACAGCACCCAGAGTAATAGCGGAAGTGGCGGGGTGCCCTCGCCGTTCCATGATAAAAACTCGGGGACAGTTCCGGAGTTTTCTGTATGAAGATCGGCAGCCTCTCTAACGTCGGGATTTTCGGCAAAAAAGAGTTTATCGTTTACCATTCCGGCATTAACCCTGAGCGTCCATCCGTCCTTCCCCTTTATCGCGTTTAGCGTGAACGCTCCGGGCTTCAGCTTTGTTTCGGGCGGATCGCCTCGATTTGACACCTCTATCGACCAACGCGGGCTTTTAGGGTAAACAGGGTATCTCTTGTTGAAGGCGCGGCTGTTCATTTGATAACGAAGCGGAATGATACTGTAAATTTATCAAAGTCCAGAAACTCCCAAAGGTAAGCATAGGACTCGTGAAAAGTCGGCGAAAAATAACCGTAGCCGCCACCCGCCCAAATCTGATCCCCGGCTTGGGATATGGTAAGTTGATTTTTCAGCGGGGCGGTGGGGGCAAGGTCAAAGTCGGCGGTAGCGTATCCGTATTGCGTTATTTGCCCGTAAATGTCACCCTTGAAGTCCGCCTTCCCATAGTAAAGCCACCCGTCTCCCTCCCACGTTCCATTGCACGGTGTCCAAATATTGTATGTGTATGCGCCCAGCCACCACCACTTGGGGTCTGGTACGTATGCAGGAGCCTTGCAATCGGCATAGCCGTATCCATTCCAATAACCTTCTCCGCTCCATTCTGCGGAAAAATCCTTCATGTATCCTGTGATGTATGCTTGCTTAAAATTCTCAACCGCGCCTTCAAAATAAAAATTCGCGCCTGTCTGCGTGAAATTCGGCATGGTCGATTCTATCTCTATAACCTCGCCTATCATCGGGACGGAAACAGGCGGAACGTTTATTGTTCCGTATCCGTAGGCTATGGGTAAATTTATGTGTGGCACTGTTTGGCGCTCTCTCGTTAGCCACGCATGAAGACACAGGCGCAGACCTCTAATAGGCTGAATAAACTCAATCGCACCGGTGTCCCCATTGTTTTCAATTACAAGTAATGTGGCTTTTATTGAAGAGGAACCCTCACCCGGTGTCCATGGAGAGGATTCTACCGGATTATCACTATCACTTTTAATCCAACGGATCTCACCTACAATACCGGTATCATCCCCCATGTAGTAATCTGCCCACTCGACATGCGCATTGACTATCTGTCCGCTAAAACCTGACACTTTTATTTCTTCGGGATTTACATCATCGCCTTCCATATACGCGATAAGTTTCACCGCTTGCGGCGGCACACGTTCGTCGGGAGGGAGCGAGTCAAAGTCATCCGCGTAATTGCAAATGGCTTTTATTTTTTCTATCTGAAAATAATTGCCAATATAGAATCCTTCCTCGGGGTTTTCTTTGTTCAAATTGACACTCCTCGCGCTTTGGCTAACATTAACACAGACGTTTGCGACCGGAAACGGACAGCTTCCCTCTTGAATGTTTGAAATAGCCACGCAAATCTGCGAGCGCATCTTGCCGGTGTCCTCGTCTTTTACCTTGATTACATAGCAGTCAAAATTGCCCAATGGTTCCACGGGTTCCGTTGCCCTCAACGGAAACATAAATTCGGTGTGCGTCTCAACCGCCGGTTCCTCCGCTTGCTCATTTTCAAAGTCAAACGAGTCAAACGACCTGCCGGATTCCCACTCTATCCCAAGGCCGGACTGGTCTCCCTCTCTTGGCTGTCGAAATGCGCACATGATCGCCTCCCTCGTTTTAGGTTCGGGTTAGCTCCCGCTTCCGCTTTCTTCGGGTTCGGGATATTCAACTGACGGAAATTCTATGTCTTGGTAGAGGGTTGTGGTTCTTTGCACGTAATACTGCTGATTGTTGTATAAATCGTAGGCGTATTTGTGAATTTCTTCCGCGAGGACAGTCCCTGCCATCGGCAGGGAATTGGGGCTTGAAATCCACGTCATGGAATACGAGCGGACGTTCATCCCCATAAACTTCAACTCTTCTCCCTGCGTGGTCTGCCCGACGAGCGTCCCGTTGGTCGCGCTGATATACCAGCTGTGACTTTCGTTGTGCGACTTGGTACCAATGGGCAGGTTGTTTTCATCGGCTACAACGCAGCTCCAAAAGATGGTCAAGGGGTGCGTGATGTTCCATGTTGAACCTGTGTTGGGGAAGGGAGCATAACTAATATATTGAGTGGAAACAGCCGCGCTGACTTGCAGCATCGAACTCGCTATAAAAGCGGAGTTCACCCCGTCGCCGCCGATGTTGGGAATAAAAATGCCCGGCCTTCTCCACTCAACCATTTTATATTCGTAACTGCCTTGCGGAAGCTGTATCCATGTCGCCTCCAAAAAACACAGCTTGTATTTTTGGTAAGAGAAGGAAAAGGCGACCAAAATTGTCCCGTAGGAAATTGAGGTTCCGGGCGCACTCCAAATATTGGGCGGATAGCCGTCCCATTGCCGGATGCGCTTCACGGTTTCTACAACAGAACCGTCTTCGCGGGAGCGAACGCTGCTTTCGTCCCTCACCTCATTCCAATCCAAGGTGATTGCGGAGGGGTAGCGCACAACCCAGCCGGAATCTTCATAGGAGCGCGTCCACTCGCTGCCGGCATCCGCAGTGAGCTGGTCAAGGGTATAATCGTCGGGGAAACTCTGCCCGTAGTTTTTCGTTACCATTGTCACCCATACCCCCATATGTATAAAATCTTTTTGAACAGCGGCAAAAGTATCGTCCCACAACTTCTCATAGACAAAATCGCATTGCCAGATGTCATCCGCGAGCTGGGTGAACTCTTCATTTGTTCCACGTGTAACACGCACATAACCAGAAGAATCCAAATCTTCGACGGTCGCGCCGGTCGGCATTGAGGTTGACTTCACCCGCTTGGTCACTCGCACTGTGGTTTTGCCCCACGATTCCTCCGTGTCCCCTTCCGCGCCCGTCGGAACATGCTGGCGCATGTCTTGGGTGACGGTGCGCGAGACTTCCCCGAAAACGGAAGTGTCAATGCTGACGTTTTCTTTGGCGGACACTACCCAGCCGGAGGCGGCATGGGAGCGCGTCCAACCGTTGGGGTAGGAGGTGTTGAGCGCGGTGTCTGTGGGAAAAGTGGTTGTGGCGTAGGTCTTCGTCTTGCGGTAAATACCCTTCGCGAGCTTGTCCCTGTCCGCCGAGACGTCCCCGTCGCCGGTGCGCTCGTAGGTGTATTCATACCCGAAAATGCCATTCTGCTGGCGCAATTCCTTGCCGCCTCCTGTCAAAACGTAGTCGCTTCCTATGCCGGTTGGGGTTGGAACAGTCGAAGGCGGCGAATACGATCCGTCGGAGTTCAGCGTCCCCTGGGCAATGAGCGTCACCCGTATCGTCTCCTTTCCCCACGTGCCTCCGCTTTGCAGGTAATCACGCGAAAACGACCGCGATATTTCTCCGGAACCGACGACGGTGGCGGCGTCCCACTCTACAACAACGCGCCCGCTGTCCGTCTCCTTCGACACCCCGACGGCACCGATTAGGTAGCCGGTTGGCGGGGTGAAGGCGCTCAGGTCTTCGGGCTTGGGTATCCCGTCTTGGCCGTCGTAAAAAACACGGCGGTAGCGGGTTGACGTCACCGTTCCGGACGTGCTCCGCCCGGTTTCAAGGGTGTATGGGGTCTGTTCGTAAACCTTTTTGGCGTAACACCTTCCGTTGTCGTCGGCAAAGGTGCCCTGTTCCACGAGGTAGGCGTTTCCAAGGGGGTCGTCGGGGCGTTCAATGGGTATCGTCGGCGCGACAGGAGGCGACGTTGCGACTGCTCCCGTGCTTCCGCTCACAAACCCGTCCTGCGTGCCCCAGGGCTGCCAGATCAGCGCGTCCAGCGCGACAGGGCGCATGTCCGTTTCCTTGTTCAGCTTCCATGTTCGCGTAACGCGCACCTTGCCCTCCGCAAGTTTCTTGAACTGCGGGGCGGCGGCGAGGATGAGCTGTGGCGTTGATAGGGACATGTCGGCGTTTTCTTAATCGGGGGGAAGTGGCTTGTTTGAAGGGTTTCTATTCCCTTGATTCGCCGGAGTTGGCTGCTCCTGAATTGCCACCTTTTGAAAAACCCGTGTGGCTTCGGCGGCGACATCTTTCTTCGCCCCCTCCATGAAATAGACGGACGTCGATAGCTTCTGCCGTGCAAGCGGCAGCAAAAGCGTCTCAACATGTTGATTCGCAATGGGTAAAACAACCCCTCCGCTGGTCGTGTTGGTCAGGTCGGCGACCTTGTACGGGATAAGTCTGGGTATGAAATTATACGTGAGAGAGCGGTCTGTGGTCGGCGTAGGCGCAACAAGCAACGCGAACGAAGGCGTTGATGCGGGAATTGTCGTAACTTCCGACACAATGAACACGATAGACGGCCTCTCCGACGCCGTGAATCCGGCGGCAGGCTTGGGCGCAATAGTCGCGTGCAGCTTGGAAAATAGCAAAATGTCATTCTTGCTCGTCGCCGGCGTGAGCGCAATCGGGTTGTTTGGCTCGGTCGTGTCAACGACGGGATAATACACCGCTTGCGCATTGCTGACCGATACCGCGTTCGTCCCGGCGATAATCATGGAAGACATTGGCTTTTGAATAAAACAGGCGTTTCCGGCGTTCGCAGGGGCATTGGCGGCGGATAAGTCCCACAGCCATTGAATCGCTCCGTTTACGGCGGCAAGAACGTCGGAAAGACGCGCTTGGTCGGTAGTCGCAAGCGTCGTCGCCGTGCGCTCCGTGCGCAAAAACCGCAGTAAATCAAGCGCGAGTTCGTAGAGGGTCATGGCAGAGCGGCTCGCGGGGTTATTTTCCCGCGCTTATTTCTATTTTTGCGACGTTGCGGGCAACTTCGATGCTTAGTTCGGTAAGCTTCGTTTCGCACCCGATTACACGGGCGCGCAAATCAACCAACTCGTAATCGATTCTTTTTTGTGCTTCGTCGCTTCTCGCGGTTATCCCCGACATCTCGTTGGTAAGACGGTGAACGGTGTAAAGCGTCCACCCGCAAAGCGGCGTAGCGAACGAAGAAATGACCTGAATTACGGTGATGAAAGTTTCGGACATGCGGTTATTTCTGTTCGGGGGCGGCGGTTGAACCGGCTGCACCGGCGGCGGTTGCGGCGGTCGTCGGCTCCTTCACCCCGAAGGGCGCGGCAAGGGCGATTTCGCGTTCCAGCATAACTATTGTCGCGAGCACTTCCTTCGTGAAGTTCGGCGCGGCGGCGGCGGCGGCGGCAAACTCCTTGTGCTTTATCAGCGCGGGCGTGTTGTCCAGCGGGACTGCGGAAGGATGGGAGCACCCTCCAATTGAAACCACGAGATGTAACAACACCACGCATAAAAGCATGGGACGGGAGATCTCTCCAAGTTTTTCTAAAAACGTATCCATGTTCTTTGGTGGTAAGTTGTTAGGAGTTCCCCGCTTCCTTCTCCTTGGAGGCGAGCGCGGCGGCGACGGCGGCATCCACGGCGGCGTTTATCTCGGCTACCTTGTTCGCGGCGGCGACATCTTCCTTCGCGGCTTGGACGGCTTTGGCGGTGCGGCGATCGTCCCAGAACGACCAACCCCACCCGGCAAATGAAAGGACGGCACCCAATAGCGCGGCGACCGCTCCCCACGTCCCGGCGTTTACCACTCCAAGGGTGACAAGCGCGGCCCCGACGTTCGGCAGCAACTGCTTGACAGTCGCCAGTTTTGTTTCCGTCGAAGTCGCTCCGACGGTGTTGTTGATTTTTTCGAGCGCGCTGGTCAGCGCGGCGAGTTTTTCCGCGTTAGCGGCGGACAGTTCAGGTATTGCAGACATTTTTGGATAACTTGTTGTTGTTGTTTAAGTTGATTGTTTTTCGGCGGGCGTTTCTTCCAGCCTTTTCCTCTTCGCGAGGGCTTTCTTCGCTTTCACCAGCAATTTGCGTTTCCCGTGCAGCGTCTTTCGATGTTTGGCGGGCGCGACGAGGTCTCCACCTCCATCAGCTTCCGCGTCGTCTTCTTCGGCTTCTCCGTCACCTCCGGCGTCTGCCTCAACCTGTTCGGGTTCAGGCGGTTTTGCAACCGGCTCTTTCGGCGTCAGCGAAAGCGCAATCCGCAACCTCTCCCCCTTTATCTTGGAAAAGTTCGTCGCGGCTATCGCTTCGTTCACCTCCTTTACGCTGTGCAGATCCCGGTTCTTCCAAATGTAGATGTCCTTTCCCGTCCACACCTCATTTACGGGGTGCGCGGAGTTCAAAAAAAACTCTCCGCGTTTCGGCAGGGGATACCCTTGCTTGGGGTATTCCAAAAAAAGGACGATGGTTAAGTCGTTCGTGTCGGGCATGGTTGCAGGTCTCCGGGTTTTAGTTGGTTAGTCATTGCTTGTGAATGAAATGTGAATTGTCCGGCACGCTGACTTCTCCTTGATGAAACACCCCCTCTACCCAGGGAAAACACAAGAAGCGTCATCAGCGCACCGGACAAATTGTTATGTCGCAACAAGTTGCGGGAGACCGGGATATACCAGCGCGTGCTTGATTGTCGTGTATCCGACGACCTCATTGTTGAGGTTCTTTGGTAATCCTGTCCCGAAGATGGTGCGGAAAAACCGGCGAACGCGTTTCGCTGTCTCGAACGTACTCCCCTGTATAAAGTCATACGCGTCGATATCCTTTTCAAAACCATATCCGTTCATTACCGAAGCGCCTCCCAGCACGGGAGTTGTCCCATACGGCACCCCTTTCGCGTTGCAGGGAATTATCCACGAACCAATCGGAAACGCGCTCTTGAAATTCGCGCTGTTCGCGGCGTATGTCACTGACCCAAAGGAGACTACACCAATCCCCGATGCCGAGGCAGCAAGTGTGCCGGTGACGGTGATTTTACGCTTCCCGCTCCCATCCGTGGAAACTTGCGTATAACGCACCATCGCGACCTTGTTGTCCGCTTCGTCCCACAAGAGCAGGTACTTGTTCCCGGTCGTGTCATCCACCGAAGTCGGAGAACCAACATCGTCCGTATTGTACTCCCAGCGCGCCCCGGGGAAATGGCGCAAGTAGTCGTTGTCCTTGGGGTTTGCGCGCGCTCCGGCATAAATGTCGAATGCGACAGTCCCCACGGTGATCTCCGTGCTCGTCCTCCCGCGTGGATCAAGAAGCGTTCCAAGTGTCCCGTCGCTGTCCGTGTCTATGGATTGGAAGTCTGCAAACACGTTTCCGTTTGCGGTGGGAAGGATGCCCGTAAATAACGAGTTTCCGTCCCCGCGATGACCTGCGCTTTTAAGCATGTCCTTCCAGTCGTCGTCCGTCTCGATGCCTGCGCGAGCGGGAGGGGTGAGCGGAACAAGGTATTTACCCTGCAATTGCTCACCGCGCACAACCGTCTTGAACGGTCGTCCACCGTTGCGCGAAAGACGCGCTTCTGCAATGACTACGTCGTTATAGCGCAGAGTGTCCGATGCGGTGAGTCCGTCGATGCTGCTTCTTCCTCCGGCGATGACCGGCTTTGGTGCTTTCTCATCTTTTAGTAAACGCGCGAGCGTCTCGGCTTCCTTTTGTCGGTTCATCCAGCGTTTCAACCGTCCGGGTGTCCCGTTTTTAAGCTCTTCGAGCATCATCGTTTTCCACGCGGTTCGCTTGTCGATGATGTACCCGTTTTCGAGGTAATCGACCTTGAAGGAATACGCCGAAACCTTGTCCTCATCGAAGTGCTTTTCTTCTGTAAACGTCTGCGCCCCTTTGCGCCCGATCCCGTAAAACTCACCGATGTTGCGGATTGTCACGTTTCCGCCGCTCGCGACTTTTTCGGAGTCTTTGTTTATTAAGACGACAGAATTGGGGCCTGTCCCCTCGTATTTGGAAAAAAAGTTGTTGGTGAATTCGTATTTTTCAACCTCGTGACGCCAGAGTTTTACGGCAAGTTCTGGGTTTTCGGCAATGAGTTGTTCGGCGGATTTGGTGTCGCCGGTGACTGAAAATGTGGTTGCCATGTTCGTTGTTCTTTCTTTTGTTAGTTGTTGTGGTTTAGCAGGTTATGCTATTCTGCTAACTGTCGCCGAGGGCTGCTGTTTTTGGAGAATAAAGCGGCTCGCGGCTCTCGTATATTAATCTGAGTTAAGTCCAAGGGTGCGATACACCTCTGATGCGATTAACTCCCTTTCCTTGAACGACTTGGCTGCGTCCAAACGCTGCACAAATCCCCCCCCCGCAGGGTTCGCGGGAGTATGCGCCGGGGGCGCGGATGGCAAAGGCATCGCGGACAGGTTCCTTGCGCCGGTGCGGCTTACGCTCTGCGCGGGTGCGGTCTGTGCGGCTGGTGCGGTTGTCTTACTTGCTGCGCCCGTGCGGCTTACGCTCTGCGCGGACGGTGAAATTTTCAGGCTTGCGGCGGCTTTTTGCGCAGCGAGAAGGGTGCGCTCGGGGATTACAGCACGGGGATCGTTGGTCGTTTCCCACGCGGTCAAAATCTTCTCAATCTCCGCTCCCAGCGGCTTTTTAGTATCCGCAAAGTCCTTTCCATAAAGAACTTCCGTCTGCGCGACGGCGGCGTTGAACTCACTCTCGAACGCTGCCTCGGCGGCGGCGGCGGCAGCCTCGGCGGCGGCGGCGGCTTTCGCGGCTTCTTGCGCTGCGGAAGCGCGCAAAACTGCACGCTTTTCGATAAGCTCATCCTTCTGGGCTTCAAGGTCTTGAACCTTGTCAAAGTCGTATTCTTCGTTCGCGGCTTTTATCTTTTCGCGAACCTCTTTTATTTTTGCCCCCAGAGCGTCGATCTCCGTCGGGGTGGGGGTTGTGTCGGGGGTAGGGTCGGTCTTACCACCATCCCCGGCACCCGCACCGTCACCATCCCCGGCAGGAGGGGTCGTCCCCTTTTTGGTAATAAGCAAAACCGCTTCCTCTGTGGAAAGTGAGGGGTTCGCACGCTTCAAGGCCGCGAGCGCGATGACGTCGGGGTCGGAGGTCGAAATGCGCGTACGCTGGGGCTTGCCGGGGGTGCTCTCACCCTCACCCGCCCCCGACCCGGTGTCGGGGTCGGGGTCGGGGTTTTTCTCTCCGTCATCAGTGCCTGTCGGCTCCGCCGGGGGAGGGGTGTTGTCCCCATCTCCCGACTCTGCAAGGGGGACAGTCCCCTTGGACAAAAGTTCCTCAAACCCCATGACCTCGTAGTCGTCCGGGGACAATCCAAACTCGTCCACCTGCGGGGGGGGGGTAGTAGTCGATCCTGCTTCGGTGCTGTCTCCCGCTTGCGTGGGGGCGTTTTGGTCTGCTGTTTTTTCGTCCATGTGTTTTGTCAAAACACAAAAAACCACAGAACGTCAACACCTTTTTTCGACTTATTCACAGGTTGTTCACAACTTATTCACAGCACCGCTTACTTACCCTCTCCCCTCTTTTCCTTTGTCCTAACCTTTTCGAGAATTCGCTCCGCCGCCAAAATCGCCGCCGGTGATTTCAAAAGTTCCTCTGGCGTAACCTTTTCACCTTCAGTAATATCCGAAAAAAGAACATCCTTTTGCGTCCTCGCGACCGGCTTCCCCAATACCCTGTCAAAAAAGAAATTCGCGACCGCGACCCGCGCGGATACGTCCGGAACCCATTCCCCCTCTCTCCCCCCCTGGTACTGCATCGCGAAAATGCACTCACTCAACGATTTAAGTATGTTTTCGTACACCCCTCCCTTTTCAAAAAAAAGGTTGAGTATTGCTCGCTCGGTGGTGCGTTCAACCAAGCTCAGCTGCACGGTCTCAGGGGGGTGGGTTTGCGTCGGGTTAAGCTCGGTTCCCTCCGCTGTCTCAGGGGGTTCCGGCGCGGTCTGCGCGGGAGCGGGAGCGGGCTGCGGAGAGGCAACCACCTCTCCACCCTCAATCTCCCCCCCCACCTTTACCCCCCCCCTAAACCTCCTAAGTTTCCTTCCATTTTTTCGCTTTTTGTCGTTGGTTTTCATTCGTTTTTTAAAGTGGAAAAAACACGGAAAGTCAACGAAAAGGCTTGACACCCTCCCCAAAAAACCCCTCATGACTCCCCGCACCGATGCTCGAACGGGAGCGTGTTTTTCGCTCCGCTCCAACCCGCTCTTTGCTCCCCTTGACTGGTTGGTTTACCCCAGTCCATTAACCCAGTTTTACCTGTTCCCCCCACTCCCCCAAGAACCCGCTGAAACACGAGGTTTTCCCAATTTCCGAGCCCGCTGCACCGGACACCGTTCAAAACCCTTGAACCCCCCGCAAACACCGTGAATGACGGTGTTCTTCCAGCAAATCGCGCAGCCCGCGCAAAACCCCGCAAATAACGCAATTTTCCAACACCCAAGAACCCGCTGAAACACGAGAACCTCAAAAACAAGAACCCCGTGAACCACGCAATCTTTGCCCCCGCGCAGCGACCGCGCAAATTCGCACTCACGCCCCGCGATTTTTCCTGCACGAAGTCGCGTTTTTGCCCCCCCAAAACGAAGAAAAAACGCTGCCGGAAGCGGAACCGCAAAAAACCTCGTCGCAGATTTCCCATTTTCCCCCGAACGCGGATTTGCGCGAGAAAACCAGCTGAACGAGCGGGTTTTGCGGGTGTTTTCGTGTCAAGCCTTTCTTGAAAAGTATTACGCAATCTTATCCTAACATAAGCGCACCTAATACGTTGTGAGGCGGAATAAAAAAAGTGAAAAAAACCGCTTGACGAAGTC
>JAISZQ010000226.1 GCA_031269165.1 Spirochaetaceae bacterium | reverse complement strand
AGGGGGTAGCGGATGACCAAACGGAGGGAGGTGTGGACGCGCCTTTAGGCGCGGACATATCGACCGGAGAGCGGGCTGGAGCGAGGGGGAAGGCGCGGCAATTTGCCGATTCCCCCTTTTGCTGGGTTTTTTAACAGGCTTTGAAAAGATTTTGAACAGACTCTTATGGGGGCTTTTCCAAAACGTTTGGGAAAGCGAATTTAACATTGATGTAACATTGATAGGGAAGCAAGAACATGAAATGGTTGAAATGGCTTGATGATTATTTTGAAATAAGTATATGTATTACGCTTATGTCTATTATGACGATCCTGTTGTTTGTGCAGGTAATTATGCGGCGGGTATTCTCGCAGTCCCTCTACTGGTCTGAAGAACTGGCCCGTTATATATTTATCTGGCTGATATACTTTGGCATAAGCTACGGCGCGAAAATTGTAAAGCATATCAGGATAGAGGCGTTTTTGGCCATATTTCCCAAAAAGATTCGCCCGTTTGTCGTTATTCTCGGCGACTTGTTGTTTCTCGCCTTTGCAATTTTTATTATTTTCACCTCGTTTGAACTGGTAAAAAAACAAATAATACTGAAACAGCAAAGCCCCGCGATACACCTGCCGATTGCGGTGGTCTATGCCGCGCCCTTTGTCGGGTTTATCTTAACGTCTATCCGGCAGATACAGACGATTATGTTCAGGATAAAAGAATTACGGAAGGGGGCCTCTCATGGTTAGCGCGGTTTTATTTATCAGTTTGATTGTCTTTTTGATTTTGAACGTGCCGGTCGGTATCGCTATCGGTCTTTCCGCGGCAACAGCGATCATCGCGGGAGGCCAGCTTACGCTCGGTTATGTGGCGCAAGCCCTGGTAACCGGCTGTGATTCGTTTCCCATAATGGCGATACCGCTGTTTATCCTCGCGGGAGAACTCATGGGAGAAGGCGGCGTATCGCGGCGAATATTGAACGTGTGCGGTGCCTTTTTCGGGCGGGCATACGGCGGTCTTGCCATCGTTACCGTCACGGTTTGTATGTTCTTTGCCGCCGTTTCGGGTTCCGGCCCGGCCACCGTCGCCGCCGTCGGCTCAATGGTCGTACCGACCATGCTCGAAAAAGGCTACAGCAAAAAGTTTACGCTCGCGCTGATCGCGTGTGCGGGGAGTATCGGCGTTATCATTCCGCCCAGTATCCCGATGGTCATTTACGGCGTCTCTACCGGGACCTCAATCAGCAGCCTTTTTTTGGCGGGCTTTCTCCCCGGCATGCTCATCGGCCTTGTACTGATCGGCTATTGTTACTTTTACTGCAAAAAACAAGGATGGAAAGGAGACGGGCAAAAATTCAGTTGGAAATACGGTCTCAAAACAATCTGGGAAGGAAAATGGGCGCTGATCAACCCGGTCATCATTCTCGGCGGTATTTACGGCGGCTTTTTCACCCCCACGGAAGCGGCGGCAGTCGCGGCGGTATACGCCTTTATCTGCGGTTTTTTCATTCACCGCGAATTGCCGCTTAAAAAACTCCTCGGCGCTATCGGAAACGCCTGTTCAACCACGGGCACCACGATGGTTATCCTCGGTTGCGCCACCGCCTTTACCAAAATCCTCACCATCGAACAGATACCGCAACTTATCACCCAGTCGATTCTCGGCGTGAGCGATAACCCCATCATTATCCTGTTGCTTATCAACATTTTCCTTTTGATAGTCGGTTGTTTTATGGATACGACACCAGCAATGATGGTGCTGGCCCCTATTTTGTTGCCTGTGGCTCTCTCGCTGGGCATGAGCCCGATTCATTTCGGCCTCATCATGGTGGTGAACCTGGCCATCGGCTTTATCACGCCGCCTCTGGGCATCAATCTGTTCGTCGCGGCCCGCATCGGCCAAGAACCGCTTGAAACGGTGACGGGAGGCATCATCCCCTTTATCATTGCGATGATCGTATGCCTGATGGTGATAACCTATATACCGCAGACTTCAATGTTTTTGCCGACGCTGTTTCTGAAATGAGGCCGAATGTTCGCATAAAGGAGGCTGTTCCAAAACATCAAGTTTTGGAACAGCAACCTTTAAAAAGCGCAGTTTCGTAAGGCTAAAGCCCAGCTTTAGCCCGGCTTCAGCGAAGGGCTTTTAAGCCCCAGAAACTGCAATGCTTTAGCTCAGCCTGTCAAAACTCGCTCGTGTTTTGGAACAGGCTCAAAGGATTGTGTTATGAGTATGTATACTGTTTTGGCGACTCCTCGTTCTTTCGCCAAAGAAAATCCCCTGCCCCTTCGTTTGCTGGAAGAGGGCGGTTGTACGGTTATCCGTCCCCGTGATGATGAGGAACGACGCTCGCTTCTCGTCGAAGCGGACGGCGTTATCGCCGGGCTGGAAGAGTACGGCGCGGCGACGCTGGAGACGTGCAAAAAGCTCAAGGTCATTTCGCGCTACGGGGTGGGTTATGACGCGATTGACCTTGACGTGGCCCGGAAAAAGGGCATCCGGGTGGCCTACACGCCGGGGGCCAACGGTGATTCCGTGGCAGACTTGGCAATCGGGCTGATGCTCGCCGCCGCGCGCCACATTCCACGGATGGACACGGCGATAAAAAAACGTGCCGAGGAACGGCCCTCAGGCATCGAACTGTGGCGGAAAACCCTCGGCGTACTCGGTACCGGACGCATCGGCAAGGGCGTTATGCAACGGGCGTCGGGCTTTGAGACGCGCTTTCTGTGTTACGATACCTATCGGGACGAAGAGTATGTTTCGCGCCTGGGCGGCGCGTATACGGATCTGGAAACGCTGTACGCGCAATCGGATTTTATCACCGTTCATCTGCCCTTGACCGATGAAACGCGGGGAATGATTGCGGAGGCGGAATTCAGAAAAATGAAAAACACGGCGATAATCGTGAATACCGCGCGCGGGGGCATCGTGGACGAAAACGCCCTGTACGAGGCCCTCAAAAACGGAGAGATTTTTGCCGCCGGCCTTGACGCGACCGTTGAGGAACCGCCTTACGAAAGTCCTCTACGCACCCTTTCCAACTGTATCTTGACACCTCACGTGGGGGCCGCGACCATCGAGGCAACCCACAACATGGGAATGATGGCGGTGGAAAACCTGCTTGAGGTGCTTAAAACAGGAACCTGCCGGTATATCGTGTGATGTCCGGTGCAATTATCCATTCCCCCGAAGGGGGAACGCCCGCTTAAGGCGGCTCCCCCAGCGGTTACCCTTCCTTCCCGTTCCGCCGGAACCGTATCTCGCAGACACCGTCACCACGGGCGATTGCGCGGATCCGGCGCGCAACCGAAACGTTCCGCGATGGCCGGGTTTTGTCCATGTTTCTTGTCGTTTTGTCCATTCACAGCGCGGAAAAAGAGACAGATACTTATTAAAGTGAATAGGCACACGCCTTGCGTGAATGGAACATAGATAATTGAAAATGCGCGGGCTTCGGAGACTGCGCGTTCTGTTACCATAATTTTCCATTCTCCATTTTTAATTTTCAATTCCCCAAAGGAGTGGGACGGGATAACGATGAGTTTGCAGGAACTGGTGGAGATTTCGCGGTATTACGGGAGCAACCCGGACTATGTGATTGCGGGCGGAGGAAATACGTCGTGGAAGGACGGGAACACGCTCTATGTCAAGGGGTCGGGGACGGCGCTGGGAGAGATTGACTCAGGCGGGTTTGTCAGGATGGACCGGGCGGCACTGGCGCGGATTTGGACGCGGCGTTACCCGGAGGATGCCGCTGAGCGGGAGGCGGCGGTTCTGGCGGACATGATGGCGGCACGCGCGCCGGGCGAGGCGGGGCGGCCTAGTGTCGAGACGCTGTTGCACGATGTTCTGCCGTTTTTGTATGTGGTGCATACGCACCCGGCACTGGTGAACGGCGTCACCTGTTCAAAGGAGGGCGAGGCTGCGGTGAAACGGCTTTTTGACGGGCCGGAGAACGCGCCGCCTCTCTGGATTCCGGTGATCAATCCCGGTTATGTGCTTTCCGCTGTGGTCAAAGAAGAGATGGAAGGCTACATCAAGACGCACGGGAGGCCGCCTGAGGTGATCTTCCTGCAAAACCACGGCATTTTTGTCGGGGCAAACTCGGCGGCGGGCATCAAAGAAATATATCGGCGCGTCATGGACCGTATCGCGCTTGCGGTAGGCGAAGCGGGCCTGGCGTTAAGGGGAAACGCGGCGGCTACCTCTCCGGGGGAAGAGGATGTTCTCTCTCCCCCCGAAGGGGAGACCCTTTCACATCACGCCGCCTCGCTTCCACAGCAGGTGGGCGATTGGGTGCGGGCGGCACTTGCGGCATATTATCCGGGCGGGCTTTTCGTCCGGTTTGACCGGAACAACGAGATTGCGCGGCTCGTGCAAGACCGCGCGTCGTTTGCCGCCGTCTCCTCGGCTTTTACCCCCGACCACATCGTCTATGCGGGGAGCGACCCGCTCTTCATCGAAGCCCCGCAGGGGCTTCCCTCGGCCACCTGCCGTGGAGGCGAGGTGGGCATAGCGTATGGGGAAAGTGCAACGGCCCCCCTACGGGGGGAGCAAGAGGCGGCCCCGCAGGGGCTTTCCTCGGGCGCGACGTATGGGGAAAGTGCAACGGCCCCCCTCCGGGGGGAAAAAGAGGCGCATTCTCCCCCCCGAAGGGGGGCCGCCGTTCTTGCTTGTTGCGCAACGCCCGATTTGCCTCCACGGCAGGTGGCAAAGGCGGTTGAGCGTCACGTTGCCAAGACGGGGCGGCCTCCCAAGGTGGTCGCGGTGCAGGGGGTCGGGGTGTACTGTGTCGGCGTTCACCAAAAGGCGGCGGACTTGGCCTACGCGCTCTTTCTGGACGCGGCGGCGGTTGCCGGGTACACGGAGGCGTTCGGCGGCCCGTCTTTCATGCCGCAGGACAAGATCAATTTTATCAATAACTGGGAGGTCGAGCGGTACCGTTCGAGCGTCTCGGTAAAAGAAACAAAGGAATAGAAAGAATAGGAGATAAGGGTTATGCAAAAGTATACGGACAAAGATGCGGCGCTCAAGGCGTACGATTTGGCGAAGGCCGCCTACGGGAGGTTCGGTATCGACACCGAGGCGGCGGTAACGGCGGCGCGGGACGTGCCGGTGTCGATTCAGTGCTGGCAGGGCGACGACGTGACGGGCTTTGAAGGGGCCGCCGGGCTTTCGGGCGGGGGAATTCTCACCACGGGGAACTATCCGGGGCGGGCGCGGAACGGCGACGAGCTTCGCGCCGATGCGGAGGCCGCCTTTGGCCTTATCCCCGGCAAGAAGCGGTTCAACTTGCACTGCTTCTACGCGGAACCGGACGGCGGCAAAACCGTGGGGCGTGACGAGTTGCGGCCCGACCATTTCAGAAAGTGGATGGACTGGTCCACGGCGAAAGGCATCCCGCTTGACTTCAACTCCTCGTGCTTTTCCCATCCGATGGCGGATTCAGGTTGGATGCTTTCCAGTGCCGATCCCGCCGTGCGCTCGTTCTGGATCCGGCACGCGAAGGCGGCCCGGCGGATTGCCTCCGCGATGGGCGCGAATCAGGGAAGCCCGGCGGTTACGGACCACTGGATGCCGGACGGGTCAAAGGACTACCCTGCCGACCGCCTTTCTCCCCGCGAGCGGCTTCGTGACGCGCTGGACGAGATCTTGGCCGAACGCTATCCTGCCGGAACCATCATTGATGCGGTGGAGTGCAAACTCTTCGGCATCGGCAGCGAGGCTTATGTCGTGGGGTCCCACGAGTTCTACATGGGCTATGCCGTCTCGAAACAGATCCATCTCTGCCTCGATACCGGCCATTTCCACCCGACCGAGACCATCGCCGACAAAATTTCCGCGATGCTGCTCTTCCTGCCGGGGCTTCTGATCCATTTTAGCCGGGGGTTGCGCTGGGATTCCGACCATGTGGTAACGTTCTCGGACGACCTCCGCGACGTGTGCGCCCAAATCGTGCGGACCCGCGCCCTCCCCCGCGTCAATTTCGCGCTTGACTTCTTTGACGCTTCGATCAACCGCATCGCCGCATGGACGATCGGGGCGCGGAGTCTCCGCAAGGGCCTTCTTGAGGCGTTGCTCGAACCCACCGCCTTGCTTGTTGAGGCCGAGAACGCCGGGAAAAACCACGAACGCCTCGCGTTGATGGAAGAGTTTAAGACCCTGCCCTTCGCCGCCGTCTGGGACAAGCTCTGCCTTGATGAAGGCGTCCCGATGGGCGCGGACTGGCTCGCCAATGTGCGCGACTACGAGGAGCGTGTGCTGGCCAAGCGATAGCGCCACCTGCCGTGGAAGCCCTTGGGCGTGTCGTGAGGGGAACGGCCCCCGGCCCCCCTTCGGGGGGAGCACGCCCCTGTCATTGCGAGCCCCCCTCGCCTCCACGACAGACCGTCATTGCGAGCGGGCGGCAAACGGGCGGCACATTGCCGGGCGAAGCAATCCAGGGAGAACGCCCCCCGTCTGGATTGCTTCGGGCTACACCCTCGCAATGACGGCCGTGGAGGCCCTTGGGCGTGTCGTGAGGGGAACGGCCCCCGGCCCCCCTTCGGGGGGAGCACGCCCCTGTCATTGCGAGCCCCCCTCGCCTCCACGGCAGGTGGTCATTGCGAGCGAAGCGAAGCAATCCAGGGGGGAACGCCCCTCTTCTGGATTGCTTCGCCGCTTCGCGTCTCGCAATGACGGCCCTGTCATGTTCCCCGCAATGACGATGCCACCTGTCATTGCGAGCGGGCCGCTCGTTAGAGCGGGCGAAGCAATCCCGTGTGAGGGCCTCCCCCGTCTGGATTGCTTCGTCGCTTCGCTCCTCGCAATGACGGCATTCTCCCTTTTCAATTCTCCATTATCCATTCGCGCACCGCGCGCACACGGCCGGGCTTTTCGGGTATACTGAGACAATGTTAAATCTATGTAAGGAGCAATTATGACAAAGAACAGAGTAACGAGAGGGATTCAGGCGGCGGTGCTGGCGTTTGCCGTGGTTCTGGCGGGGTGCGCGAGCGCGCCCGCGAATTCAGGGGGCGGCGGCACGAGCGGCGGTACGAGCGGCAACAACGAGGCGGCGGCGAAACTGGCGAAGGACCTCAACGCGGCTAAAGCGGGCGGCACGGTAACGCTCTCTGGCTGGGTGGAGCTCAACACGGCCCTCACCGTGCCCGAGGGGGTTACGCTTGACCTGACGGAGGAGGGCGCGGGCCTCGAATTGCAGGACGGCGCGGTCTTGACCGTGAACGGCACGGTGCGGACAACGGGGCACGGTGACCACGGCAAGGGCTGGGTTGAGGGGGCCCTCCGCGTGGGAGACGGCGCGGCGACCATCAACGGGAGCGGGACGATCAAGCTCACGAGCAAGGGACGCCTCCTCAACATCGGGAGTGACAAGGGCAAGCGCCAACTCACCCTTGACGGCGTGACGCTGGTTGGGTTGCCGGACAACGATAGTTCCCTCGTCGGGATATACGAAAACAGCGAGTTTGTCTTGAAAAGCGGCGCGATTACGGGCAACACCTATAACAGTAACGAATGGGCGACCGGCGGCGGCGTTAATGTGTGGTATGGAACCTTCACGATGGAAGGGGGCGAGATTTCCGGCAACACCGCCAGCTGTAAAGAGGGAGGCCACGGCGGCGGTGTGAGCATCGGTGAAAAGGCCGTATTCACCATGACGGGTGGCGCGATTTCGGGCAACACCGCGCAAGGCAGAAACGCCCTCGGGGGCGGCGTGAATGGGGGCTTTGAATCGTCATTTACCCTTTCAGGCGGCACGATTTCGGGCAATATCGCCGTCGGCACCAGAAACGGCGGCGGAGGCGGCGTGAACATGAACAAGAACAAATCGTTTACCATGACGGGCGGCACGATTTCGGCTAACACCGCCTCCGGCGATAGTGCGGGGATGGGCGGCGGCGTGAGGTTGGGTCTGTCCTCAACCTTCACCCTTTCAGGCGGTACGATTTCGGGCAATAATGCGAAAAGCAAAGCAGGGGGTGTAGACGGCGGTGGCGTAACTGTAGGGGACGGAAGTATGTTCACCATGAAAGGCGGCGCGATTGCGGGCAACACCGTCGGCAACGGACGCGGACGCGGGGGCGGCGTGTCTGTGAACAAGGGGGACTCGCCCGCTACGTTCATCATGGAAGGCGGCACGATTTACGGCAAGGCCGGGAGCCTTCCCGCCGGGACGGACTCAAGCCTCGCCAACAGTGCGGGGAACGGTGCGTCGCTGGTTGTGAATGGGTCCACGGCGAAATGGGGCACGGGCGGCACCTACACCAAAGGCGGCGTTCCCCAGTCAGGCGGCAGCGACATCGGCAGCACCACGGATGATACGCTGATTGCGGTACCGCAAGCACGGTGATAACCGGAGTATGTATGGCGGCGGCACGGAAAAGCGCGGGAGGAAAAGCGCGGAGGGACACGTCCCCTCTAGGTAGAGGGGAGTGTCCCATCCGACCCGCCCAATATGCCGGGTCGGCCGTCCGCCCCCGGATGCTTGGGCTGGCCACTCCAAGGTGCTTGGATCGGCTAGCCCAAGGTGCTT
>JAISZQ010000219.1 GCA_031269165.1 Spirochaetaceae bacterium | reverse complement strand
CACTTTTTTTCGCAGAAAATAGTGCAAAAACTATGATAAATAAGCCATTGTTAGTATTTTGATTAGGTTAAAATTCGTATTTTCGTGTATTATTTCTAATTTTTTGCTAAGTCCCACAGCCTCCTAGACGAAGCGGCCTTCCCATTGGATTGCTTCGCTCGGCAATGTGCCGCTCGCTCACAATGACGGACGGGGGCGGGTACTGTTTAGATAGCGGCTGTCGATGGGGATTGCCACACCAAACAGCACGCCTCCTCTGGGCGGGTGCCGTTTAGAAATCGGTTGCCGATGGAGGTTGCCGCATCAAACAGCGCGCCTCCTTCGGGCGGGTACCGTTCAGAAATCGGTTGCCGATGGGGATTGCCACACCAACGAGCGCGCCTCCTTTGGACGGGTACCGTTTAGAAATCGGCCGCCGATGGGGATAGCAACACCAAACGGCACGCCTCCTTTGGGCGGGTACCGTTTAGAAATCGGTTGCCGATGGGGATTGCCGCACCAAACAGCACGCCTCCTTTGGGCGGGTACCGTTTAGAAATCGGTTGCCGATGGGGATTGCTACACCAAACAGCACGCCTCCTCTGGACGGGTACCGTTTAGAAATCGGTTGCCAACTGGGGATAGCAACACCAACGAGCACGCCTCTGGGCAGGTACTGTTTAGAAATCAGTTGCCAATAGGGATAGCAACACCAATGAGCGCGCCTCCTTTGGGCGGGTGCCGTTTAGAAATCGGTTGCCGATGGGGATTGCCACACCAAACAGCACGCCTCCTTCGGGCGGGTGCCGTTTAGAAATCGGTTGCCGACTGGGGATTGCCGCGCCAAACGGCACGCCTCCTTTGGACGGGTACTGTTTAGAAATCGGTTGCCGATGGAGATTGCCACACCAAACGGCACGCCTCCTTTGGGCGGGTACTGTTTAGAAATCGGTTGCCGATGGGGATTGCCACACCAACGAGCACGCCTTTGGGCGGGTACTGTTGAGCGAGCGGCAATCGGCGGAGAGAGCAATACCAATGCGGGGCCGCTCAGAAAAAAAGCCCCCCGCCAAACGGGGTCCCGTTCGGCGGAGGGCTTCCTCGGCTAAGGCAAACTTGTTTGCCCGTGCGCCGGGGGACACGTTAGGGCTACCCTTCCCTCACCCAGCCGGATTCGTCATCCCCGGTTCCGAGGTTGGTTGCCCAGACATAGGTTTCGTTTTTCAAACCGTTAGCCGTTTCCTTGTTGTTGCTGTCGCTGTAGAAATTGTTCCACGTTTTGCTACCGATATCACCGGTGACCCGGGCATCGTCCACATAGAAGTAGATAACAGCCTTCGGATCAAGAACAATCTGGGCTTCGGTCTCGCCTAATATGTGGAAAGTGTCACTGTCGTTAGCCACTATGTGCAAAAATGCCGTGCCTCCGATACTGCTCTGGTGGGGATAATAAGCGTGCTGTTTGCTCCAATCGTCAGCGTCTGCAAGGCGCCAAGAGAGAAGACATTGTCGGTCCCGTTTGATATGCCGTTGAGCGTCGCTTCGCCATCGAGCCTATACGTCGTGTCGTTAAAGGTGAGTTCCGCGCCATCGTCAAGCCAGATTATCGGCGCGGCGTTGTAAGCATCCGTGCCTGCGGTCACATCTGCGTCACCGATCATATAGATTCTAGTAGTAACATCATCGGTCTCGCTGAGATACGCCTTGCCGCCCTTTTGAATGACGTTCACGCCTTCCCCCGCGATAGTGCCGCCTTGGCTCCAGGTCGAGGCGCCTGACTCGATGGTGATCGTGCCCGCATTCGTACCGTTTGCATCGGCTCCAAGGACGTATTCGCCCCCACTTTCCACCACAACCTCGCCTGTATCCGGTATGGTGAGTGTACCCGCTACCTCAAGCGTACCCGCTACCGCGAGCGTGCCGCCGCTGACCACCGTGATCTCGCCGCCTTCGGCCACCTCAATCGCGCCTGTCACGGTGAACGTCTTCTCACTGTCAATGGTGAGTGTTACGCTATTACTAACAGCGAGCGTTACGCCAAAGGGAACCATAACCGTATTACCGGAAATCGTCGGGGTCCCTGTCAGCGTAACCGTCGTCGCGTCGGTAGCCGATACGTTGGTACTGCCCAACGCCGCAACCAGCGCGGCATTCAGACTCGTCGGCTGTCCCCCGGACACATCCGTTATCCCCGCATACGCGCCCGGCGGAACCGTGTGGTTATTCACGGTAACCGTTGCGCCCGTGTCAACAACCAGCGCCGCGCCCGTAGCGACCGTCACGCCGGTTGCCGCCGTCGCCGTGAGCGACCCGCCGTTCTCGACGGCCAGTGCCACGCCCGCTTCAACCTCAAGACCCACGCCCCCGTCCACCACGATCGACCCGCCGCTGACGACGGTAAGCGTTCCGCCCGACTCGATCTTGAGCGTCTTGCCCGCAGGAATGGTCAGCGGCTTGTTCAGCGGCACATCGCCTGTTACCGTAACGGTGTTGCCCACTTCGCTGAAGCCGCTGCCCAGCGCGTCGTACCAGTTGCCCCCGGGAGGATTGTCATCCGCTTCCGGCGGGCAACCCAGTAAGAATAATGACACGCCCAGAAGGGCGGTCAAACCGATAATAAAGAACTTTTTATTCATAAAAGTTCCTCCTAAAAATAAAATAAGCTGATCCCTACGGGACAGCCCGGAAGCCGGGGCCCGTTAAGAGCCCGGCCCCCGTTTATAAAAAAGAGGACTAAACACGAAGAAAGCGGTCCGCTTCTTTCGCGTTTAGCGCGGCCCCGGTTACGGCACTGGTTTCCAGGCAGTAACGCCGTTTCCGGGGCACCTCTTCATACTCAGACAAAAACCGCGAACCGCGCGAGCGTTCGCTTGCGGGGCCGCGGCAAACCGCCGGAGGCATTTTCCCTTTCCGCGAAGGGGGCGCGCGCCGGAAACAGCGCTCAAGAACGGCGTTCCTCGCCCCGGATAAGGAGACCGGGGCTGACGAAAACGGAACGCCGTCCACGGGCCGCCCCTCTTTTACGGTTTTGAGGAGGAGGGCGGCTGTGTTTATGAGCGCTGATTCCGGCGCGCGCGACGCCCTGTTGGGGCGAATGGGCGGCGGATAATTGAAAAGGGAAGATGCCGGGAAAACCCTGTGAAAAGGGCCTAAAAAGGTTCCAAAAGGGGTGATTATTGGTCTAAGATGTCTTCGAGGGGGGGGGGGGCACCCGCGATAAGGGAGGGGGTCACGAGGAACTTATTCTGCAACAACACCGTTTTTTGCATAACCAGCCTTTCTTATATGCCCCGGCACTGTTGCCGGGTAATCATGGATATAGGTATACCACACGCGAAAAACTTTGTCAAGAGGTGCCCCGCAAAAAACGTGAAAAAAGCATGGTTTGTTGCGATAAAGCCGGGGCAGTACGCCCTTTGGGAGAAGCACTATAAAGGTTGCGGGGCAACGCTTGTCTTAGAGCCCGTTCAAAAACCCTGCGAGATGCAAGCCTCCGCTGTGATTCGGTCGCGGGCTTTGCCCGCGACTGAAACGTGGGATGGGGGCGTTGCGGGGGTCCCTACAGCCCTCAGCGTCCTGCTTCGGACTTCCGGGCCGGGGCGTACTCAGTCCTGCGTCCATCCGTGGACGCTTGGGGTACGCCCACAAAACCATGCACCGCATGGTTTTGTCCCGTTGAGGGGGATAGCGGAGGGCGAAGACCGGAGCGAAGGGGGAGACTTCCCCCTTTTTGCCGTTCTCCCTTTGAAAGGGGAATTGCTGACCTCATCTGCCGTAGTACATCGAAATAAAATCTAACTCTACGTAAGTCTAATTCCTGTCTAAACTTAGACTTAATCTATGCTTATTTAGGGTTCTGACCGCTTTTGCGCTATTTCGTAACTCTTTACCCTGCATAGAATTAGCCCGTTGCCTAAATTCTTGTATTATAACAACTTAATCTGTTTTGGTTAGATTTTTATTTTGATGTACGCCTTTTTTTGAGTTAGAATAATTTCGATGTACTGCGGCCCCTTGTTACATTCGGCTATTTCTGGTATACTGAACAAAATTATTTTATAGTGCTGTTGCACAGCACTAAGAGGAGAATCGTTATGAAAAAATTAATCGTCTGTATCGCGCTGCTTTCCGTAGCGGCACTGGTCTTTGCCGGAGGAGGCAAGGAAAAAGGGATCACGTTGAACTTTATGGAAGTGATGACGAGCCCGACGCGTACCGAAACGCTGAAGGGTATCATCGCTGCATACGAGGCGGCCCATCCCGACGTCAAGATCAACCTCATCTCGCCGCCCTATGAACAGGCGGACAGCAAGCTGACCTTGAGCCTTACGGCGAAGGAACCACTGGACATCGTGGAAATCCGCGACGTTACCGCGTCCCAGCATGTTACCAACGGACGGCTCACGGACCTGACCCCCTATCTCGCCAAATGGCCGGAGGCGGGAACGCTTCTTCCGGTCGCGCAGGAGATGGCTAAGGCCGCCGGAGGGAAACCCTACTTTATCCCGCAGTTTTTCTATATCCCGGCACTCTATGTGCGTACCGACGTGTTGAATAAACTCGGCGTGACCAAGATGCCGGAAACGCTCGACGAGCTTTTCGCGTTGTGTAAACAGATTACAAACCGGCAAGCGAACCAGTACGGCTTCACCATCCGGGGCAAGGGCAATCCGTTCCGCCAGGCCGACCTTCTCGTGCTGTCGAACGTGAACAACGTGAACCCGGACAATCTCTACCAATTGAAAAATGGGACAAGCGTGTTTGCAAGCCCGGACTATCTCGCTGCCTACACTCAGTATGCCGATCTTTTCAAGAACGCCGTCCCGCAGGATGGAGTCAACTGGGGCTTCAACGAGCAGATCAACTCGTTTGCTTCGGGCACCACCCCGTTCCTGATGCAGGACCCGGATGCGGTTCCCGTTGTTGACGGCCTCCTTTCCCGCGAACAGTACACGGTTATCCCGATGCCGGTCGGACGGTCGGGCAGTTTCTACTATGAGCCCGGTTTTGCCGGTTTTGGTATCCCCGAATACTCGAAAAACAAGGATGCCGCATGGGATTTCATCGCGTTCATCTCGTCGGCGGCCCAGAACGGCCCCTTCAACAAGTCCTACGGTGCCCTCCCGGTTCACACCACGAGTTATGCCCAAGACCCCTATTTCAGTTCGGGTGTTTATCAGGCGTGGGCGAAAACAATGGCCGATCCCAAAAAATACGCGGTGGTACACTATCCCTACACGGCCTCGCAGTATCCGGGATGGGCGCAGGTGCATGAAAAATATATGCAGTCAACCTTCCTCGGCCAGACCAAACCCGAAGAAGCCGTGAAAGCCTACGCGGATTACTGGAAATAACCACTTGAGGCTGTTCCAAAACCTCAAGTTTTGGAACAGCAACCTTTAAAAAGCGCAGTTTCGTAAGGCTAAAGCCCAGCTTTAGCCCGGCTTCAGCCTGAGAAACTGCAATGCTTTAGCTCAGCCTGTCAAAACTAACCGAGTTTTGGAACAGGCTCACTTGTCCGAGGAAGCACTTGGGGATGTCCCGTAGGGAGGGCGGGGCGGTTAGTGGCTCCTCCGGGGAATTGATGGGAGATTATTTTACTATTGGATGTTGACATTGCACGCTTAAAACATTGACAAAATACGCAAGGTTATAATAAGAATCCGGGGGTTGGTATGACAAATCGCAAGGCAGGTGCGCCGGGATTAAAGTTTAGGGTTCCGCTGTGGATGTTTCTCCCTACCGCGTTGCTGTTGGGCGCGTTTATCTATATTCCGGTGGCGCAGGGTATCGGGACGGCGTTTACGCGCTATACGTTGCTGGATATTTCGCAAACCGGCTTTAACGGGCTGGGGAACTTTGTTTCGATTGTCAAAAATCCGAACATCAAGTTCTTTCAGATTCTGTTTAACACGGCGATTTGGGTGTTTGTTTCGCTTGCCGGGCAGTTTTTGCTGGGGTTTGCCCTCGCGTTGCTTCTCCGCAAGCCTTTTAAGGGGCGCGGCGTGTACACGGGGTTCGTGTTTTATACGTGGGCGCTCTCCGGGTTTGCCATCGGGCTGGTCTGGTCGTGGCTTTTTAACGGGCAATTCGGCGTGGTGAACGACCTGTTGCAGCGGCTGGGGTTTATCACGGAGTCGCTGGGCTTTCTTTCCACGCCGCGCCTTGCCAAAGTTTCGGTGATTGTTGCCAACATTTGGTACGGGATTCCCTTTTTTGCCATCATGCTCTTGGCCGCGTTGCAGTCCGTGCCCAACGAGCTCTACGAATCGGCGGAGATAGACGGCGCGGGAAGGGTACGGCAACTCTTTTCGGTAACAGTGCCCTATATCCAGTCCACTATTACCAGCACGGTGTTGCTGCGGTTCATGTGGATCATGAATTTCCCCGATATTATCTACGGGATGACCGGCGGCGGCCCGGCGAACGCCACCAACATTCTCGCCACAGAGATGATTAACAAGATCACCTACGCCTACGACTTTGGCGAGGGATCGGCGATCGGACTTATCATCGTGCTGATTCTGTTTGTGTTCGCGTTCTTCTATCTGCGGGTCATGGCGCGGAAGGAGTTGGTGCTATGAACAAAAGCTATGCGGCGCGAAAACGCACGATACAAAAATATGCGGGCCGTATCACGGCAAAAGTCTTCAAAACGGCGGCACTGGCCTTGTTCCTGCTCTTTGCCGTTCTGCCGCTTTTCTGGATCATCGTAACCTCGCTCAAACCCCTTGACGAGATCTATATCTTTCCCCTGCGCTACATCCCCTCCAACATAACGTTTGAAGGCTACCGCAAACTGCTGGGGTTTGCCAATTTTGGCCGTTATTTCACGAACTCGGTGGTCATATCGCTGCTTGCGGCGGCGGGCGGGCTCTGTGTCAGCGTGCTTTCCGGTTTCGCGTTGTCGCGGCTTCGCGCCTTCAGGAAGGCCCGCGTTATCCTGTTGCTGTTGTACTTCACCCAGATGGTGCCCTCGTTTATTCTGATGGTGCCGCTCTTTTTCAACCTGTCGAGGCTCGGCCTCACCAACAACCGGCTCGTGCTCGCGGTGGTATACGCTTCGACGACCATTGCGTTTGGCGCGATCATGGCTAAGAGTTTTTTCGACCGCATTCCCGCGTCTCTGGAAGAGGCCGCGTTGATCGACGGCTGCGACCTGTTTTCCGCACTATTCCGCGTGATCCTCCCGGTGAGTCTTCCCGGTTTGATCGCTATTTTCAGTTTCGCCTTTGTCAACGTGTGGAACGAACTCTTTCTCGCCGTCATGCTTATGTCGAGCGACGCCAAGATGACGGTGCCTGTCGCGTTGAACTCGTTTATTTCAAAAGCGGGCGTAAGCTGGGATATTATGAGCGCGGGTATCGTTGTCGCGCTTCTTCCCACGATGATCATCTTCGCTTTCGGGCAAAAATACATTGTCGCCGGTTTAACGGACGGCGGCGTGAAAGGATAACATCTTTATGGAACAGCAATGGGACGGCGCGGCCCGCAACGGACCGGCATCTTCATCATCGGAAGAAAACAGCGTGAGTTACATTCTGCATCACTTGAACGAGGACGACAACCCGTTCGGCGCGGTAAGTCCGCCTCTTTACCAGACATCTATTTTTTCATTCAAGTCTTTTGCCGAATTTCGGGACGCGCTAACCGATGAGGTTAATCATTCCGTATACACGCGGGGGAACAATCCAACGGTGATGCTCACCGAACAGAAATTGGCCGCGTTTGACGGGGCCGGGCGGGCGAAACTGGTCTCTTCGGGTGTCGCGGCAATATCCCATGCGGTGATGGCCTTTGTCAAATCGGGCGACCACGTTGTCTGCGTCCGCGACTGTTACGACTGGGGGGCCGTGTTACTGGCAAAATATTTGCCGCGCTTCGGGGTGAAGCATACGTTTGTTGACGGGGTGGACACGGCGGAGGTGATCGACGCGATACGGCCCGAAACAAAGGTCATCTACCTGGAGAGTCCCACGACGCTCACGTTCAAGATTCAGGACGTGGAAGCGATTGCCGGGGAAGCCAAAAAACGCGGTATCAAAACGGTGATAGACAACACGTGGGCGACGCCGATATTCTTCAACCCGCTGAAACTCGGCGTTGACATCGCCGTCTATTCCGGCAGCAAGTATTTCGGCGGGGCCAGCGATATTGTCGCGGGCGTGATCGCCGGGAGTGTTGAGGACATCAACCTCATTCAGAAGCAGGAGTTTTTGCAGTTGGGAACCGTCCCCGACCCGTTCATGGCCTGGCTCATGTTGCGCGGACTACGCACCCTCCCGATCCGCATGAAGGCGCACTATGAAAACGCCCTTGCCGTTGCGCGATACCTTGAAAACCATCCGCGTATCGAAAGCGTGGCCTATCCCCTCTTGCCCTCCCACCCCCAGTACGAGCGGGCGCGCAGCCTGTTCCGGGGTGGTTCCGGTCTTTTCAGTTTCCGCTTGGCAACCAAGCGTTTTGCCGACGTGATCCGCTTCACCGACGCGCTCAAACTGTTCAAACGCGCCGTCAGTTGGGGCGGCTACGAAAGCCTCGTCCTCCCGAACGCCATCAAATACTACGAAGGCGACGACATCCCGCCCGAACGTCTGCCGCTGGTGCGCGTCCACATCGGCCTTGAAGAAAGTGCCGACCTTATCGCGGACTTGGAATCCGCATTGCGCGAGGTCACGGGATAACGTTACGAGGCTCAACAAGTGAGGCTGTTTCAAACCCTCACGTTTTGAAAGGCACACAAAGCGCGCGCTTGACCGTTTTGTAAACATCGGCTAAAATAATAGACCCTTCCTTCCATTTGTTCTTTAATCTAACTGGGCGTATGGTTGAAGCAAGGCACGCTGTTTCAGGAGGATGGGTATGCGGGATAGCACGGTGCAAACGGCACTTTTTACCGATTTTTATGAGCTTACGATGGCTCAAGGGTACTGGAAGAAGAACATGGCGCGGAAAAGCGTCTTCGAGATGTTTTTCCGCAAGCACCCTTTTCAGGGCGGGTTTTCGGTCTTTGCGGGACTTGGGCCCCTGCTCGAAAAGCTCGCTGCCTTTTCGTTTTCAGCGGACGACATCGCCTACCTTCGCAGTCTCTCTTTTTTTGAGGACGGGTTTCTGGATTACCTTGCCCGTTTCCGGTTCTCCGGGGCGGTTCACGCGATGGAGGAGGGGACGGTCGTCTTTCCGCAGGAGCCGCTTGTCCGCATCACGGGCGATCTCATCGAGTGCCAGCTCGTCGAGGGGCTGGTTCTCAACACGATAAACTTTCAAAGCCTCATCGCCACGAAGACGGCGCGGGTCTATCTCGCGTCCCAGGGCGGCCTCATCATGGAATTCGGCCTCCGCCGTGCCCAGGGTGTGGACGGGGCGCTTTCGGCAACCCGCGCGTCTATCATCGGCGGGGCAGCGGGTACCAGCAACGTGCTGGGCGGGAAAGAGTTCGGCGTGAAGGTGATGGGCACGATGGCGCACAGTTGGGTGATGGCGTTCGGCAGCGAGGAAGAGGCGTTTGCCGCTTACGCCGAGATATACCCCCAACATCCGGTGTTTCTCATCGACACCTTCGACACGCTCAATGCCGGACTGCCCAACGCGATCAAGGTGGGCAAGGAGATTGTCCGGCGCGGCGGGAATTTCGGGGTGCGCCTCGATTCCGGCGACCTCTACTATCTCACCTCGGAAGTGCGGAAAGCTCTCGACAAAGAAGGTCTGCACAAGGCGACCATCGCCGTTTCAAACGATCTCGACGAGGATGTTATCGAGGCGCTGATGCAGCAGGGGGCGCCGATCAACAGTTGGGGCGTGGGAACCCGCATGGTAACCGGCGGCAGTGACGCGGCGTTCACCGGTGTGTACAAACTCGCCGCTTTTGAGACTCCCGCAGGGCAGATGATACCGGCCATCAAGGTTTCCGACAACCCGGAAAAGACCACCAATCCGGCGGTCAAACAGGTGTTGCGCCTATGGGATAACGAGGGGGCCGTCTGCGACGTGCTGGTCATTGATGGTATTGACGGTATCGACGGCGATGAAGAGATCCGGGAGGGGGAAACGTACACGTTCTGGCATCCGTCCGCCGACTACCGCCACTTCCGTACCGCCATCGTCAAAAAGCCGGAGCCGCTGTTGACGCTCAAGATGGAAAATGGTAAGATGGTTGTCGGGGAAAAGCCGCTTGCCGCCATACAAAAGCACACGCTCGCCTCGCTTGCTGAGTTTGACGACACCTACAAGCGGAACCTCAACCCGCACATCTACAAGGTGTCTGTTACCGAGAATTTGCGGGACCTGAAACTGCGCCTCATCAAGGGATATTTGGGCGAACGCGGCGGTAGCGGACCCGAGGCGCCCTGTTAGGTTTTTCGCGCCTGTAGCTCAACTGGATAGAGCGCCAGACTTCGAATCTGGAGGCCGGCGGTTCGAGTCCGTCCAGGCGCAATCACTAAGTTGTTGTTCAGGGTTTTGAAACAGCCTCAGTGAACAATGTTGTACTCTTCCACAATCTGTATCGACTGAACCACGTTTTTTACCCCCTCTACTTCCTGAGCGGCAGCAACGGCGCGGTCGATGATGGTCTTCGAGTTTGTTACGCCAAAAAGCGTCACCTCGCCGTCATCACCGGGCGTTACATCGAGAAAGTGTACCCGCACGTCTTTCTCGTAAAGTATGTGGTGGGCGACCCTTTGGGCCAGAAACGCCGCATTGAGCTTGCGGGTGAGTTCCGTCTCCACTTCGGGCGGCACGGTGCTGTCGCGCAACTGTTCGATAATTTTTGCGCACACGGACGGGTGCAACCGCCCCGTGTTGAGGGAGACCCGGTAGTTGCCCGGCTCCTTCCAGTCCGATTCGAAAAAATACTTGTGAAACCCCGCACGGTCGCGGTCGCTCTGTTCAATGATTGACCGCGCCTTTTTTTCATCGCAATGAAAATAACTGCGAACCCGCTCGACACGGATATCCATGTTGCTCACCAGAAAAACCGACACGACTCCGGGAACACCGGCCAGAACCGCATAGGCCCCGCGGCCAATAAACACGCAACCCCTATCGGCGGCAGCAACCGCTTCCTGAAATATCGCCATTTTGAGAAAATGCAGATAGTCATCCCGCTCCTGCGAAAGACTCGCGATAAAACCCGGCTTGCGCTCGTCGTATTTTTTGAGAATGCCGGGCTCAACGCCGTAAGATGTAATGCGCTCTTCAAGCGTATGCTTCTCGATAAAACGATAGCCGAGACGCTTCGTCAGCTCCTGTGCGGTTTCATCACCCAAAGCGGCTAACTCGCGGGAAATCGTAATAATTGCCATAATAACAATATACCACCGCAACAAGAATTTTGCAAGACAGCAATTCCGATTTCAAAAAAGGGGGCAGTCGCGGCAAATTGCCGTCCCCTCGCTCCAGACTGCGGATTGCGCCAGATGGCGGCGGATTTTCATGGATTATATCCCGCTCGATCCGTGTTAATCCGCGTCGCTAACGGCGCAATCTGCGGACTTTTCTTTGCTTGTTTCAAGTTCTCAATGTTTTTCACTTTTTTTGCGCTTTTTTCGTGTTTGATTAAAGCAAAACGGCAACTCAACGCCTTAATAGAGGGTACAAGGCTGTTCCACACCGTGAGGTTTTGGAACAGTCCCATCTATT
>JAISZQ010000148.1 GCA_031269165.1 Spirochaetaceae bacterium | reverse complement strand
GCCGCGTATTTATTGAGCCGCGTGTTTCAGGTGTTTGCTCCGGGCATTCCGCAAATCTACTATGTTGGTTTGCTGGCCGGGGAAAACGATATTGCCCTGCTGGAATCGTCAAAAGAAGGGCGCAACATCAACCGTCATTACTATACGGTTGAAGAAGCGCAGAAAGAGGCTCAACGCCCGGTCGTCGTCAATTTGCTGAAAGTGCTGTCATGGCGTAACCGTTGCGCGGCTTTTGATCTGGATGGTTTCATTGACGTTACAACGCCGAGCGAAACCACGATTACGATAACGCGCTCCGACAAGTCAGGCGGGCATATCGCCGAGTTAGCAGCCGACGCGGCCCGCAAGACCTTTACCATTACCGCTGACGGCAAGGTCGTTATGACGAATGCCACCACCCGCGAATAGGAGCGCAAGACGCACATGGTGAACGCAATGGATATGCACCGCCCGGTCTACCATTTTACGCCGCCCTCAGGCTGGATGAATGACCCCAACGGGCCGCTCTTTTATGAGGGTTATTACCATATCTTTTACCAGCACAATCCTTTTGGGGATAACTGGGGGAACCTTCACTGGGGCCATGCCCGGAGCCGCGACCTGGTGCATTGGGAACATCTGCCGGAGGCCCTCTCGCCTTCGCCCGAATTGGGGGAGGCTCATTGCTTTTCAGGCTGCGCCGCCCTTGATGGTGGGGTGCCGGTACTGCTCTATACCAGCGTGGGCGAGGGCGAGCGCAACGCCCGCACCGGCGCGGTTCAGTGCTTGGCGCGGAGTGCTGACGGTATGCGGCACTGGCAGAAGACGCCGGTGCTTGAAAACGGTGTTCATGGCGGGGAAACGATTTTTGAATGGCGGGACCCCTTTTTATGGAAGGCAAAAGACGGATGGCATCTCCTGCTTGGCGGCAGCCGAAACGGGTACGGCTGTATTACCCGTTACCGCTCGCCCAATCTGACAGACTGGAAATACGAGGGGGTGTTTTTTGAAAACCGGGATTTCCCTTTTCTTGAATGCCCAAACTATCTGCCTTTTGGCGAAAGCGGCCTCCTCTTTTATTCGCCCGGCTCCGACGTGTTCTGGCACAGCGGGCGCGTGAACGAAGCGGGTTGCTTTGAGGCCGCGCGAACCGGCATCATGGACAACAGCGGAATGGCGGGCTTTTATGCGCCCAACACGCTCTTGAATGACCCGAAAAAGCGCTACCTAACTTGGGGCTGGATCACGGAGGCGGGGCGCGGCGGCTTATCTATCCCCGGCTATCAGGGCGCGTTGTCTCTGCCGCGGGAACTCTCGTTGGGCGAAAGCGGCGTATTGCTCCAAAAACCGGCGGCGGAGGTTGAGGCGCTGTTTACAGAGCCGGTGGAACAGCACGCGTGTTCTCTTGGCGGGGACGGCGGGGATAAAAAAGAACGGACATTCAAGACCAGAGGGCGGGAACTGGTCATCAATTTGAACGCCCGGTGTGTCCCCGGTGATGATTTTTCCCTCAACGTGTATTGTTCGCCCTGCGGCAGGGAACGTACCGCCGTGCGGTATCGCGCCGCCGCCAACGAGCTTATTCTTGAAAAGGGCCGGACAAGTCTCTCGCCTGAGCCGTCCAAGGATTTTCAGCGGGCAAAACTTGGCCCAATAACACAAGCGCTTAACCTGCGGGTCTTCATCGACCATTCGATCATCGAAATCTTTATCAACGGAACGAACGCGATGACCGGGCGACTCTACCCAACCTTACTTGAATCGGAGGGCATCAGCGTATCGGGCAGGGCCGCGAGGCTTGATGTTTCCATCCGCACGGTAAAGGTGTAACATAGGGGTATGCCAACCATTAAAGATGTTGCCGAAAAAGCGGGGGTTTCCATTGCCACGGTTTCGCGGGTGTTCAACGGACGGGGCTATTTGAGCGATGAGGTAAAACAGAAAGTTGCCGGCGCGATGGAGGCGCTGGATTATCATCCCAATGAACTTGCCCGGTCTCTCCAGAAACGCAAATCCCGGCTTATCGGGCTTATCATACCTTCGACGGCCCATCCCTTTTTTTGGGAAATCGCCCGCTATGTGGAGGAAGCCGCCTATGAAAAAGGCTACAAGGTCCTGTTGTGCAACTCTCTGCGTGAAAGTGAAAAAGAGCGGGAATACATCAAAATGCTCAAGCGCAGCCAGGTGGACGGTATTATCATGGGAAGCCATTCCCTGGACACCGGGGACTATGACAACCTTCGTCTTCCGGTGGTAAGCCTTGACCGGGAACTGTCGCCCTCCGTTCCCTATGTGTGCTGCGACAATTGGCAAGGCGGGGAATTGGCGGCCCGGAGGCTCATCGCCCAAGGATGCCGGGACCTGGTTCACATTTCGGGGAGCCTTGCGGTTCCCATGCTATCGAACCGGCGTACCGAAGCGTTTGCCGCAGTGTGCAAAGAGGCGGGAGTCTCTTGCTATTGTTATGAGCTTCCGGATCAGGCCATTGTTGATTTTGATGTTGAGGCTGAAATCCGGCGCATACTGGCAAGCCATCCCCATTGCGACGGGGTTTTCGCCACGAGCGATCTTACCGCCGCCGCCGTGATGGGCATTGCCGCGAAAACCGGCAAGAAAATCCCGGAGGATATAAAGGTTATCGGTTTTGACCGCATCCTCACCGGCAGATTTCTCAATCCCCCTCTGACCACTATCCGGCAGCCTGTCAGGGAGATCAGCCGTTATGCGGTGGAATTTCTTGTCCGCATGATGGACGGCGAAAAGGTCCCTTCAAAGACCGTGCTTCCGGTGGAACTGCTTGAGCGGGAATCATCGTAAACAGGTTGCAATAACACGGGCTGACCGTGGATTTCCTTCAATCATGGTAAACTTTTTCAGCCATGCACCTACTTCGATTTTGTCCGTTGGCATCCGGGAGGGTTCCTGGCTCTTCTTCAAAAACTCGATCAGGGCAAAGGCCCCTGCCTCAGCCGCGGACTTGGTTTTCGGGTTACGGAACTGCGCCAGTTCAGGGGG
>JAISZQ010000053.1 GCA_031269165.1 Spirochaetaceae bacterium | reverse complement strand
CACGAAAATACGAGTTTTAACCCAATCAAAATACTAACAACAGCTTATTTATCGTGATTATTGCACTATTTTTTACGAAAAAAAGTGTGAAAATTTTCTAAGTCCCACAGGCTCCTAGGAGGCTGTTCCAAAACCCCACGGGACGCAACTCTCCGCTGTGATTCGGTCGCGGGCTTTGCCCGCTTCTGGAGTTTCGGGCGGGGCTTTGCCCCGCTTGTTCCGAAACTCCATGCTCAATGCGAAGCGTTGAGCCGGGATTCGGGGGCGTGGCGGGGGCCGGCCCCCGCTGAAGGGGGGAGCGGAGGGCGCAAGACCGGAGCGAGGGGGAAGGCGCGGCAACCTGTTGCCGATTCCCCCTTTTGTTGAGATTTTGAACAGGCTCTAAGGAAGCACTGATTCATTCAATCGAGAATGCGCCAACCGCGCAGGTGTATCAGTGCTCCTTTCATGCAAGGTTAGCCACGCTGATTAATATCAGCCGCCGACTACTGTCAGCCGTTGGCACGGTGCAGCGAGCTGACATTCACGTTAATCAGCGTGTCCCTCAAGGCCCGTGCTGTTGCACTGCCGCTTACTTGGGCGTAAACTCCTGCCGGTAAACCGCTTTTTTTGTCGCGACTTCAGACAGCACCAGTTTGTGCTTGCCGGATTCCCTGCGGTATGCCAGTTGGTAATTCTTGCCGGATTCCAAAGGCGGGCAGTTAAACACCACGTCAATATTCACATAGGTGGCGGCGGACACTACCGATGTTGCCGTTAAAACAATCAGCGAACCAAGCAACCCGGACGACGGACTGTCAGTGGCTTTTTGTTCATAATAAGCGTGAACGGTAATGTCAAGCGGTTTCCCGGCAGGAAATGTCAACGGACTCCAGTACGTTCCTTCTTCAGGTTCGGGGAGTCCATTGTCATTAAAGTAAACGAATGACACGCTCGGACTGCCGCCCTGAAAAGTAATTGCGGCGGTATCGGCACCTTCTTCCTCGGCAAAGGAGTAGGTTTTCGGTGTCAAAGACGCGCACCCGTTTAACCCAATCGTTGCTGCTGTCAACAGCATAAAAAAGACAACTTTCCTCATTATAATCCTCCAAGATTAATGATGATACGAATTCTCTCCGGAGATTGTTCCAAGACTCAAGTTTTTGAAACAACCTCAAATATAATCAAAAAACAGCAAGGAGGCAAATAAAAAATCACAAAAACGGCAATATTTTAGCGTAGCCGGTCAAAAACGTGCTCGTGTTTTGGAACAGGCGCAACTATCGAAACGAGGAGTTCGCGTCTGTTCGTGCGGGTTGTGGTTCATTTCTTTCATTTTGTGGGTCACGTTTAGCATGAAGCCGGGTGGCTGTGCTTGCGGGCGGTCTTGTGGTAGACTGTTGTTATGTTTTTTACCGCGAAAGAAATTACCGAGACGGTCGATATGTTTCTCCGGCACCGGCTGGACATCCGCGCTATCACACTGGGTGTGTCCCTCTTCGACTGCGCGTCTCCGTCCGTGGCAGGAACGTGCGCCAATATCCGCAAAAAGCTTTTTGCCGTGGCGGGACGGCTCGTCACCGTGGGCCGCGAGATCGAGGCCGAGTTCGGCATTCCCATCATCAACAAGCGGGTCTCCGTGACGCCCATCGCGCTTGTCGCCGCCGCTTCCGGCACGCAGGACTATGTGCCTTTTGCGCGGGTGCTTGACGAGGCGGCAAAGGAGTTGGAGATCGACTTCGTGGGAGGCTTCTCGGCGCTTGTCCAAAAGGGGGTCACGGAATCCGACCGGCGGCTCATCGACTCGATACCCGACGCGCTGGCCGGGACGGATCGGGTGTGTTCGTCGGTGAACGTCGCGTCAACGAAGAGCGGCATCAATATGGACGCCGTCGCGCTGATGGGCAAGACGGTAAAGGCAACGGCGGAACGGACGGCGGACTCAGGCGGTTTCGGCTGTGTCAAACTCATGGTCTTCTGCAACGCGCCCGAGGACAACCCGTTCATGGCGGGGGCTTTTCACGGGCCGGGCGAGGGAGATGCGGCACTCAACGTCGGAGTGTCCGGGCCGGGCGCGGTGAAGGCGGCACTTGATGCAAAAAAGGGCGCGTCTCTCGATCAGCTTGCCGAAGAGATCAAGCGGTGCGCGTTCAAGATAACCCGTATGGGGGAACTCGTCTGCAACGAGGCGGCATCCCGGCTCGGTGTACAGCCCGGGATCCTCGACCTTTCCCTCGCGCCGACCCCCGAAGTGAACGACTCGGTGGCGCATATCCTCGAAGAGATGGGTCTCGAACAGGCCGGAACCCATGGCACAACCGCCGCTCTCGCATTGCTGACCGACGCGGTGAAGAAGGGCGGCGTGATGGCGGCCTCCAACGTGGGCGGTCTTTCCGGCGCGTTCATCCCGGTGAGCGAAGACGCGGGGATGCGGGATGCGGTGGCCGACGGCATCCTCACCTTCGACAAACTGGAAGCGATGACCTCGGTCTGTTCGGTGGGCCTCGATATGATCGCCGTACCCGGCGACACGAGTGCCTCGACTATCGCGGCGATCATCGCCGACGAAGCCGCCATCGGCATGGTCAACGGCAAAACCACAGCGGTGCGCGTCGTCCCGGTCCCGGGTAAAAAAGCCGGAGACTGGGCCGAATTCGGCGGTCTCTTGGGTGGTGCCCCGATCATGAGCCTCCACCGCGCAAACGCCAACCGCTTTATCGAACGAGGCGGCCGCATTCCCCCGCCGATCCACAGTTTCAGGAATTAGAGTTTGTCCATAATGGAGCCCCATTATGGACTTGAGGCCCGAGGTCCGCAACTTCCTTAAAAAACGCATTTGCGCATGCAAATGCAGTGGCTGGCCGCAAAGGACGCGCACGTAATTTGCGCGCCGACTTTGTAGACAGACACGAATCAGGCGCAATATTTGGTACTGGCAACATCTTGCTCTATAAGACACGAGGAGCCCGACACGATTCAAACTGTGGGCAAAGATTGTTTCAAAACGTTGCCTGTCTGCCGTGGCATAGGCAGAAGGGCAGACTTCTCCCAAATCCTTTGACCGCCACGTTGGGCCGGAACGCTTGAGGCGGTATGTTCACCCTTTTTCGCCGTTAATCGGGGGCAAAGCCCCATACGCACTAACTTAACAAGTATTGCACATCTGGTACCGTATTCCCCGCTTTCGTTTTTCACATTCAAGACGTTTTGCTATGCGCTCGTAATCTTCAAGTATATGCAAACCCAG
>JAISZQ010000337.1 GCA_031269165.1 Spirochaetaceae bacterium | reverse complement strand
TTCCGCAATGCGGGCATTTTACCGGTGCTAATACCATTTTTCCCCTTCCCTCTCTTTGGGTTGTTTGTGTTATTTTATCATGTTCCTTACCAGTACGCAACACCTTTCGTCCGCGACCCACGCTATCTAAACGGCTCCCGCCCAAAGGAGGCGCACTATGCGGCGTGCTACCAGCCTTCCGACAAGTTATCGCCGTAAAGGACACGAGAAGCGTTCACCCGGCTGAGTAGTTACCAACCTCTTTCAATTCTCCCTTATCCATTCGCGCAACACGACATCGGTATTATTTTCCTGTCTAAAGCGGTATAATCACGAAGAATCTTAATCAGGGGAAACCTGCGAAAACCGGTTGGGGACGATGTCGATAGGAACCGAAAGAGAAAGCAGTTTACACAGGGTGCTCAAGGCGGAGTATGCCGGGGAAAGGGGCGAGCTGGAGGTGCCGTGCGGCGAGTTTGTCTGCGATGCGGTTTCCGGCGAGGGGGCGGTCATCGAAGTGCAGACGGGGAGTTTCGGGCCGTTGGTGAGAAAGCTGAAACGACTGTGCGCGGAACGGGAAGTCCGGGTCATCTATCCGGTCATCGTCGTGAAGCATATCGAGGTCTACGGGCTAGACGGCGCGTTCCGTTATCGGCGCAAGAGTCCGCGAAAAGGCACCGAATGGGATGTGTTTGGCGCGTTGATTCACGCGGTAGAACTGACGGGGTTAAGCCGCCTTTCGATCACCCTCGCGCTGGTTGACGTGGTGGAACGGCGTGTTGACGACGGCAAGGGTTCGTGGCGGCGGAAGGGCGTGAGCATTCAGGATAAAATTCTGCGGGCGCAACACGGCAACGTTCTCTTGTCCTGTAAAAAAGATTACCTCCGTTTCGTGCCCTTCGCCCAAGACGACGAGTGGACCGCGCGGGAATTGGCCGAAAAGGTAAAGATACCCGTTAGGCTGGCCCAAAAAACCACCTATGTGCTGGTCAAGATGGGAATCGTCGTCCAAACGGGGAAAAAAGGACGCGCGCGCCTCTATAAAATCGCATGGAATTGAGCCTGTTCCAAACACGAACAGCGTGTGCCGTGGTGTGCTATGTGCGATTATGCCGGAAACATACCCGTTTTCGCACGAGCCGCACGAACTCCTCTGATAATTTTGATTTTCCGTGCATTTTCAGTATGGCTTGAGCGGAACAGGAGATTCAATTGGTGAAAACAGAGGAATGAAGGCCGTTCTATGCCGTTCGTGTCTGTGCGGGCCTTTGGCCCGCAAAATTAAAGTCCCGTCTCTGTCTAAAAATAACGCCATTTGTTTATTTTTCATCTTTCTTACTCAGCCTTATTCAGCGTCACCGTTGGGATAAAACACCGCCTTCATCCCCCGGTTGCCCTCAAGTTGCTTCTTGAAGAACGATGGGGCTTCCTCCAGGGGAAGTCTTGAATCAACCAAAGGCAGCACCGCGACCCGCTTTTGAAGGATCAGTTCTCTGGCAAGCCCGAAGGTTTTTTTCAGGGCAAAAGAGCTGGTCAGGGTAAGCTGCCTTTTGAAGATTTCGTAGGGATTGATCGTAATAGCGCTGTTATCGGGAGAGACCCCGAAAAGGAGCATAGTCCCGCCGTTTTTGATGTACTTAACGGAATTCTCGATAACCGTGGGTATGCCGGTGCAGTCGATAACCAGTTCAAAGTGATTAGTCAGGGCCGCCCTCTCAAATCCGGCGCTGTCGTAAACCGCGTCCGCGCCAAGTCTTTTCGCCAACTCCAGTTTTTCTTCCTGTAAATCCACCACCGTTACCGAGGCGGCTCCGTTTATTTTGGCCATTTGTGTGTGCATAAGACCGATGGGGCCGGCCCCCACAACAAGAACCCGCTCCGCGAGCCGACTCCCGATGCGCTGGTGGCCAAAGACCACGCAACTAAGCGGCTCGATCAGGGCGCTTTCGGTAAAGCCGAGTCCCGTCGTATCAAACACGCAACGCTCGGGGACGGCTGTATAGGCGGCAAAGGCCCCGTGCCGACTGACACCGACCGCCTCAAAGTCAAGGCAGAAGTTCTGGTTGTTGTGCTGGCATTCAACGCAGGATTCGCAGAAAATATTCGGGTCTGCGGCAACCCGCTGGCCCACGGAAAAGTTCCGCACCTTTTTCCCAGTTTCGACCACAACGCCGGAAAACTCATGCCCCGGTATGCGGGGGTAAGTGCCGAAATACTCCCCCTTGTAAATGTGCATATCCGTCCCGCAGAGTCCCACCGCTTTAACCTCAAGCACAATCTCGTCATCACCGGGAACGGGTTTTTCCATTTCCGTTACGCTTGCTTCCAGCGGCTTTTCAATAACAAATGCCCGCATATTTTTCTCCTGTCATAACAATAGAGGCTGTCCCAAAACTTCCGTTTCTGGAACAGCCTCCATTATCCACGATCAATGGCTCAATTGCCAAGTCCCCGCTTATCCTTTAACCGCCCCTGCTGCCAGGCCGGACACAATCTGTTTCTGCGCCAAAATGTAGACGATGATGCTGGGCAGGGAAACCACGACGATGGCGGCGAACATTGCCCCGTAATCGCTTGCGAAGGCGCTTTTGAAGTAGTACAAAGCGACCGGCAGGGTGCGGCTCGCGTGGCCCGTTGTCAGAGTCAGCGCGAACTGAAACTCGTTCCAGCAATGCAGAAACTGCATGATCCCCGCCGTGGCAAAAGCGGGCCGGGCCAGGGGCAGAATGATCACCGCAAAAGTACGCAAGAACCCCGACCCGTCAAGAAAAGCCGACTCCTCCAGCGCCTTGGGAATGGTCAGAAAGTAACTGGACATGATGAACACCGAGGTGGGAATGCCAAAGGCGATATACACGAGGATAAGTCCGGCCCTCGTGTCGTAGAGGCCCATTGCCTTGACCGATATGAACAGGGGCAGGAGCAACGCCGCGCCGGGAATAAGCAGCCCCAAGGCGAAGATAGAACGCACAAGCCCCCGGAAACGGAATTCAAAGCGGGCCAGCACATAGGCCGCCATGCTCATGAAGAGCAGGTTAAGGACGATCCCAAACCCGGTAACCACCACGCTGTTCACAAAATACCGAGCAATGGGCGCGATCCTGAAGGCGTTACTATAGTTCCTGATATGGAAGGCGCCGCCCATAGAAAAGGTCAGGATTTCCCGATTCGTTTTGAAGGACGACAGAGCAACCCACAGGAAAGGGCCCACGGAGATAATCACCAGTAGAATGAGAAACACAAACACCGGAATACTCAGGAGGCCACGTTTTGTTTTGAAAGATAGTCCCATAATTTGCTCCTTCCTTACGCTAACACCGCGTCGTTCATACGGTAAATTTTGTTTATCGCGCCGATGGATATAAGGCCGATGATGATAAGCAGTACCGCGCAGGCGTTGGCTAGTCCGAAATTGTTGTCCCTCATTGCCGTGTTGTAAATAAACAGGGGAAGATTCATCGTGGCTATTCCCGGTCCGCCGTTGCTGGTCATGACAAGGATGTCCAGTTTTTGCAACATGGACGTCGCCGCGAGAATCGTCCCGGTGCCGATGGCATTTTTCAACAGGGGCAACTTGATGTACAGGGTGGTCTGCAATTCCGTGGCTCCGTCGATATACGCCGCCTCAAAAATATCACTGGGGATCGCCGACAGTTCGGCGGCCCCCAGAATGGCGATAATGGCGGCGAAGGGAATCCACGTTATCGTTACCGCGAAAAACGCCGTGTTCGCATTGGCAAACCAGTTGATGTTGAAATTGCTCCCGCCCAAAGCCTTGATGATCCTGTTCACCGGCCCGTACATGGGGTTGAAAATATTGTAGAACAGCATCCCCAGGGCGGCACTTGAAAGCATATTGGGAAGCATGAACAGGGTCTGGCTGGCTTTGGCGTACCACGTATCCTTTTTCCAAGAGATGATTAGGCAAAAGAGTACGCCGATAGCCACGTGAACCGTGGACTGAAGCAAGATCCAGATAATATTGTTGCCCAGGGACTTGAGAAACACGGGCGACTGAAACAGAGACCCGTAATTTCTCAGGCCGGAAAACTGCATATCCTGCCCGATGCGCCAATCGGTAAAAGAAGTTCCTACCACGTTAACGATGGAAGCAAAATACACAAAGAGAAAAAGGGCCAAACCCGGGAGCAAGAACAGCAATAACCAGCGTCGTTTAACTTTCACGGCGTATCCTCCTTTGCCTTAACGGTTCAACGTTGCGGCTTCATCGAGCTTGGCGGCCATCTGCGCGGGCGTGATGGTTCCTGCGGCCAGTTCGGGATAATGTCTGCCGAATGCGTCAATGACGCTGGCATAGGCTGTTACACCGAGGTTGGGAAAGGCGTGCTTGGCACTGATGGCCGCCTCCGCCGATGCCGCCAGCAGGGGATTGTTTTGCCTGATTTCATCGGTTATGACAATATCCTTCGCGGTGGGAAGGTATCCTGAAATACGCATCCGGTCAAGCTGGCTGTCCCGGGAGGCATACTCCTTGATGAACTTGAAGGCGGCCTCCTGTTTTTCCGGGGTAGATTTGACAATCGAATACCCTTCGGCGAAACCCCGCATGACGGTATCACCGGGGAACATCGCAAAGCCGACTTTCTCCGCAAATCCCGGCGCGGTTTTTTCAGGGTTGCTAAAATCGGCGATCATCCAGCCCCCGTTGGAAATCATGGCGGCTTGTTCCATCAGAAAGTTATTGGCGGCGTTGGCGTAGATCGCGCCCAAAGCGTCTGCCGTGGTGTACTTTTGCAGACAGCGCTGAATCCACCCCAAAGCGGTGATCATTTCTGGGGTCTGGTAGCTTTCGGGATACTTGGTGTTCATCAATTTTTCCCCTTCAGGGCTCTGGCTGGCGACCATAGCACCCAGAACAAGGTTGGTGGTCCATGAATTTTCCCCGGTCATAAGGGCGAGGGGCGCGAAGCCCGCCGCAACGAGCTTGTCGCAGTTGCTAAACCACTCGTCCCACGTTTTCGCGGGGGTTATGCCCGCCTTGCTGAACATCTCTTTGTTGTAAAAATATCCCGCAAGCTGGCACGTCCAATGGACCGAGTAGATGCCCCCGTCGGGATAGGTGTTGGTTGCCAGCATATCTTCGCTCAGAACCACGTCCCGAAAATCCGGATCCGAATCGAGGTACGGGCGGAGGTCTACCGCCTTGCCACTCTGGACAAGAATATCCCGCACGCCGTCCTTGCCGTCAACCACATCGGGAAGGCCACCGGAAACGACGAGGACTTTCATCTTGTCGTTGTACGCCGAATCGCTGGGCAATTCCTCAATGACAAGCCGTATCTCTTTGTCGTACTTTTCGTTAAACCGCTTGAGAATCTCCCGCTCTATCGGCGCCGAGAGATGGGTGCCCACCGCATAGGTCGTGTAATTGAGAACCACACGGCCATCGTCGACCGCAGCCTGTTTCTTTGAGCAACCTGTCAAGAGGAGCCCGCCCGCCACCACGAAGACGACCGTCGCGGCCGCCAAAACCCGTTTTGCATTGTTTTGCATCTTTTTCATAAAAGCCTCCATAAAAATGTATATAAATTTAACCACCATCCGGCGGCTATATTTTCCAAACGCCGAAACTCTGCCCTTCCATTTTGCAGAGTCCCTTTTCAAACCGGCAGTTCCCTGTCGCGTATATATTTTTCGCGGGATATACCGGGGAAATGTCCACGCTCACCGGCCTTTCCGCCGGGTTCACGGCGACAATCAGGGAACCCCGGCGGTAAATCAGGGGAAACGCTTCCTTTTTCGCGTAGAGTATTTCCAGATTCGAACGCGCCCCGAGATCGGCGTTTTCATGCCGCAGTTTCAACAGGGCTTTTACCGTGTTGAGCAGGGACGCGGGGTCTTTTTCCTGCGCTTCCACCGTGGGCGCGTCCGGCAAAGCGTCCACCGGCAGATAGAGCTGCTCCGCCGCCGCTTCGGAAAAGCCGAGGTTTTTGCCCGCCTTCCACTGCATAGGCGTCCGGGAGCCGGTTCTGAAATAACCGCCTTCTTTCGTGGGCAGATTGAGATAGCGCATACCGATTTCATCGCCGTAGTAGAGGAAGGGAGTCCCCGGCATGGTAAACAAGAAGCCGTAAAACACGGCCAGTTCCCGTGGCGAAAGGTTAAAGGCGGGCCGTATGGTGTCGTGGTTGCAGGAAATGAGGGCTATATAGCCGCCGTTTTCTTTGCAGATTTCATACTGCTTCAGGTATCCGTCAAGAAAGGCCATAATGTCGCCTTTCCCGTCTTTTTTGAAAAAACTCCTGTCCTCTCCCACGATAGTGTGGCGGAAATCAAGCGTGTAATTCCGCGCAAGGCTGCGGTACCCTTTGCCGTGGCCGTTGAGCAGAAAATCCGCGTGAAACCCCGCCGGAACGGACAAATCAGGGTGGCCCCACTCGGCAACCAGCACCGCTTCGGGGTAGTCCCTGTCCAGCATTGCCCGGACATTTCGCCAGAGCGCGGACGTGCCGGTTTTCTGTTCGTCATCGTTTTTCACGAGCGAAGCCGCCATGTCCACGCGGAAACCGTCGCAACCCGCATCCAGCCAGAAGCGCATCACGTCCTTCATGGCCTCCAGGGTGGCGACACATTCAGGATGATCGGTGGGAAGCTGCCAGGGCTCGGCAACTTTGAAGAAACCGTAGTTCAGGGCGGGCTGGCATTTGAAAAAATTGATAAGATACACCGACTCGCGTTCCGCCTCTCCAGCCACATAGCCGAACCCTTCCGCTTTCTTAAACCACTGGTCGGTCCAGATATAACGGTTTGAGTATTCGTTGGGCTCGCTCTTCTGGCTTTCCCGAAACCAGGGATGTTCTTCGGACGTATGCCCCGGCACCAGATCGAGCAGAACCTTGATCCCCTCTTTGTGGGCCTCCGTAAAGAGCCGTTTCAGGTCATCGTTGGTCCCGTAGCGGGGAGCGACCTTCTTGTAATCCCGTACATCGTACCCCGCATCCCGAAAGGGCGAGTCGAAACAGGGGTTTATCCAGAGGGCGTTGCACCCCAAATCTTTGATAAACTTGAGTTTCCGAGTGATTCCCTCCAAATCTCCGATTCCGTCCCCGTTCGTATCGTAGAAAGACTGGGGATAAATTTCGTAAAAAACCGCATTTTCAAGCCATTTTGGCATAAGCACTCCTATGGTTATCTGATAACCCAAAAAATAGATAGATTTCCCTTGTTATGAGAAGATTTCGTTGCCCGCACCGCCGTGGGCAAATGGATAATGGATAATTGAAAAAGGAAACTGCGCGTTCCCTTCCTATCATTGCCCCTTTTTCCTTTATTATTTTCAATTCACGCGAAGCGCGCGAGGGGGGCTTGACACGCTTTTCGCGTTGTACTATAAAGGGCGGGGGGTTATGAGTGAGCCGTGAGCCGTGAGCCGTGAGCCGTGAGCCGTGAGCCGTGAGCCGTGAGCCGTGAGCCGTGAGCCGTGAGCCGTGAGCCGTGAGCCGTG